>JBARHM010000071.1:0-3496 GCA_049799235.1 Gallionella sp. | reverse complement strand
GTATTATTTAATCGGGAGTTGGTAAAAGAGCCCGGCACGCAAGCGCCGGGCTTTTTTGTTTGTGGCTTCCACCTACTGAAAGAATATGCTGCCTGGGTTTGTTTAACCCAGGTTGATGGGCACAAACATTTGCTGTTCATCCCGCATGATCAGCAAAGCCATACGTTTGCCGCTCTTTTCGACCAGTGTGCGCAGTTGTTGTATGTTGACCGTTTTTTCTCCATTCACTGACAGGATCACATCACCTGCTCTTACTCCAGCGCGGGCAGCCGCGCCGTCACTAACGTTCTCCACCAGCAACCCACCTTGAACATCGGCCTGCTTGCGTTCTTCAGGTGTCAATGGGCGAAGCGAAAGTCCCAACTCAGCATGGCTTGGTTCGTCTGATCCTGTTGCATTGCCCTTTGCACTTGCTACCTTCATCTCGCCTAAGTTCATGGTGATTTGCTTGGTTTCGCCTTTGCGCCATAACTCTATCGTTGCCGCTGTTCCCGGTGACAACTCGCTGACCAATGGCGGCAATTCTTCGGAACGGCTGATTTCCTTGCCATTGAATTTCAGTATCACATCACCGGGCACGATCCCCGCTTTTTCTGCGGGACTGTTTTTTTCCACCGAACTCACCAATGCTCCGATAGGCTTATCCAGCCCGAAAGTTTCGGCCAGTTGCTGGTCAACCTGCTGGATCATGACGCCGAGGCGTCCCCGATTCACCTTGCCGTGGTCGAGAAGCTGCTGTTCCACGTTCATCGCGACACTGATCGGAATGGCAAATGATAGACCCTGATAACCGCCACTCCGGCTGTAGATTTGTGAATTGATCCCGATCACCTCGCCGCTCATATTGAACAGCGGCCCCCCCGAATTGCCAGGGTTGACCGCAACATCAGTCTGCAGAAATGGCACATATCCCTCGTCAGGCAACGAACGGGATTTTGCCGAAATAATCCCGGCGGTAACAGTATTTTCAAATCCGAAAGGTGAGCCTATCGCAATCACCCACTCACCCACGCGGGCTTTCTGGGGGTCACCGATCTTCACTGTCGGCAAATCCTTGGCTTCGATCCTGAGCACAGCAACATCGGAAAGTTTATCGATTCCTATGACCTTGGCTTTGAACTCGCGCTTGTCAGTGAGCTTGACGATGACTTCATCGGCATCCGATACCACATGAGCGTTGGTAAGGATGATTCCTTTAGAATCGACGATGAAGCCTGAACCAAGCCCATGGGTGGGAACACTGTTCTGGGGAGCGGGAATCTGAAAGCGACGGAAAAAATCATAGAATGGATCGTTCGGATCCATTTTGGGGAAACCGTGTGATCCAGAAAATCCAGTTTTGACCGAGCCAGACACGCTGATATTAACGACTGCGGGACCCTGCAGTCTGGCGATTTCGGCAAAATCGGGTAGTGTCACGGTAGGGATGCTGTGTGGTTCCTGGGTAAGTGTAGTCACACTGGAGGTCGCTCTGGCCTCACTGACGGTGGGAATACCCCGATAGATGTAACCGCTTGCTACTGACCCCGTGACAATCAAAGCAAGGACAGCATATTTAACCCGTTTTGTAAGATCAATCGATGCCATTGTTCATGTTCCTTTCAGTTGAAAGTTTGAGCTGCCAATGCTCACATCATGGATGTTGAGCAAATTACCCGCATTCGATTTTAGGGTATCGAAAAAAGTTCCCCTGTTATTTTTTGGAAAACGTTTTGTTGCAACTCAATAAATTCTGCGAAATATCCCCGGCGATGCCGGGGATGAAATATTTTCGCAATCCGGTTTAATGGAGTCAGGCTGGAATAGAATCTATTGGATAATGAGAGTCTTGGATTTGGCACTGCTTCGCTTTGGCAGACTCAACTCCAGGACGCCATCAGTATATTTAGCCTGCGCGGTTTCCTCATCCACGTCCTGATCGAGAACAAAGGTGCGGGAAACCTTGCCGAAATAGCGTTCGCTGCGCAACAATCTATCGCCTTCCTTTACTTCCTTTTCGTTTTTTACTTCCGCGCTGATGGAAACCTGGCTGCCGTCAATATTGACATGAATATCTTCCTTTTTCACACCGGGAATTTCGGCATGAACCGAATAGCCCTTGTCATCTTCACTCACATCCAATTTGATCTGTATTTCCTGTTGTCCTTCAAACCGCGCCGGGCGCATGAAAAAACCACGAAACAAATCGTCGAATGCATTCTCGGTCGGGCTGTAACGCAATATGTTAGCCACTTCATCCTCCTGTTGGAATCCGGGATATCCCCGTGCAGAACGATATGAGGAATCATCGAAGGAATTTCAAGAGCCCTTCTGCAGGCACTTAGATATTTGATTTCCGAGCCACGTCAAGTGTCATTCATGCTCGGAAAGAGTAAAGCCCGGCCTGACCGGGCTTGATAGTGACAAGTCCGCACGGACTTGATCTCTTGATGGATCAGAGTTTCTTTATGTGTAGTTTGGGCTAACTCAGAATTTTCAGAGAATCTCTAATACTTCGTTGACTTCGGAAGACGTCCGTTGTGCGCCACGAACTGCACCGATGGCGAATACGCATGCCCCGACAAAAATGAGGAGCAGGAACTCATATGCAGGAACCCCTCCACGCAAGGTCAGCAAGCTATCCAACACGCCCAGAACCATCAGGATAAAGCCCAATAGCTTGGTCTTCACGCCTCGCTTGCCGTACTCAGTTTCGCCGTACTCAGCTTCCATCGTCTGTCCTTATAATGTTGTACTATCAGGCAGCGGGCTGCCTGGCGCTACGCGCCCACCAGAGCAGGCCGCCCACAAATAGACCCATAACCATCAGTGCCGTAACGAGAGGCTTGGATCCGGTTGCCGGCTTTAGCAACAACCAGTACCAGGTAGTCATAGTGTGCTTCGAACCCTTTTCGCTGTTATTGCTGCCGTCCCAAGCAGCAAACGCAACAGGGATGAACCGGCCTTCGCTGAACTGTATATCTTTTTCCGGTGCGGAAGTTGTGAGTGGCCGGTACATCAATACCTTCCATGTTCCGTCGCTATAACTCGCTTTTGCTTGGAGTCCAGCCCCAGTTGCATCGCGTTTCTCAATCTCCTTGAATCCTTTGCTGTTGAGAATGTTAATGGTCTCCGCTGCGCCCTTGGTGCCGCTCTTCCAATGCCAGATATTCACCGGATGCGTTGCATCGCCCATGCCGAAATAAGGTTTTTCCATTTCTTTTGGGATCACAACGGGCAGTTGCACCGCCACGCCGTCTTCCGCAATGGGTGCATCCGCGATCTTCTCCGCATTGTCGTCCCCGGGAATACTCTTGGTGCGATCGTCCCACTCCATTAACATCGCAATCATCTTATCGTTGTACAGCGCCCGCACTGTAATGGTGTCATTGGAAGGCCTGAAATAACGCTCTTCTCCGATGATCTGAGGAACCAGATAAAAAGTGGTAGGCACGGATTTTTCCCAGCGCTCGTCATCCGGGGTGTTGGGCAACTCGCCCTCCACCTTGTCAGCCTT
>JBARHM010000070.1:0-3514 GCA_049799235.1 Gallionella sp. | reverse complement strand
AGCGCTCAAGAACGCCGACTCGGTGAACGACTTGCGTTTGCGTATCAAGCTGGAAAGCAAGAAATCCCTGGACAGGGACGTCATGAGCGGAACGCAAAATATGAGAATCACCTGATTCCGGGTGTTTTGTGCCAATTGAACGCAACAACGCTGTCGATTGTCAGCACTGCATGTTAGGGTGGTGTAATTTCATTGCAAAAAACGATTCAATCAATCATAACTGCGAATCGCTGTCTTCGGCCCATCTTCTGCCCGAACTGAACCTACAATTATCAGGATACAGTGAATGCGCATATAGCAGTCATTAGCCCGGCCCGGTTTAGGCTCTTTATTTATGGAAGAGATATGTACCAACTTCATAATGACCCTTCGAAGGGGACACTGTAGTAGTCTGATCCATAATCCATCCGTGCTGGGTTATCTCAAAGAAGTCCTTAAATGATTGGGGGGTTGAATTGTTGCTGCTCAGGCAGGTGACTGGCGAGTTATCAATCAAAGACCCGGACATTATATGGACATTGCCGGTACAAAATAATTGTTCTGTAATTGCATTCGGGGTCACAGCATCGGCACGGCTACCCCAACCAAATCCGGCAACAAGTGCGATGCCAACAACGACTCCGATCAAATACTTTCCAATGCTATTTTGAATGTTCATCATTTATTCCTCCTCAGTTGAGGACATACATTAGCACAAGCGTGAATCAGCAATCCGTGCACAATGCGCAGCAACGCGTCGATCATGTGCTGGCAATACCCCGGCAAAGGGGATTTTGCTGTGAAGTTAAACTTACGTCGGATTGCCAACCATTTGGCCGGCTTGAAAAGTTAGAGCTTAATTCTCTGAAGATCTTGCTCTAGTCGGTGTGCCAGAAGTGATGGGTGTGGGCACTGAAAAGCGGTTGACATACTGCCCGTGACTCCAGGATTCGACCGCCATCAGCAATACGATCTTGAAACTTCTCCTGCCTAATGCGGCATGTCGTGAAGTCAAGCTCCCGACACTTTGCGGAACTGGTTGGTCTTCTGCTATTTACACACTTCCGCCAATCGAAGTAGTTCAGGTATCGAAGCAGATCATGACGACTTAATCACGCATGCGTCTGGCTGTCTGCACCAAGCATTTTCAATCTGTGCGTGATTCCCTAACAGAGTCAGATAAGATTGTTAGGAATTGATTCATGCGACCGAAAGTAAGAGTTCAGAAATTTCTGGATTAGCGCGAGCAAATACATTGTCCCCAGCCACACGACTCAGTTAGGCTAAAGCTCTTGCGCACTGTTGCTTTGCTGTTGTCGAACAAAACATAAAAGCGTGCCGCTGCGTTCCATGCATCGCAGTAGCGCCATTCCCACGCCAACTCGTCACGCGCCCTAAAATAAGCCGTCCAGGGAGAATATGATGGACCGAGAATGTAAAGAACATCCTCCTTGGTCATGCCGGGCTGGATGCGTGAAAAGGCTTTTTCTTCCATCACATTCTCGATCTGCCGCAGCTTACCATCCGATCCAATGTGTACCATGTATGTATGGTACCCCATCGGCCCTCGTGTATAGGCGAGTTGCGACGAGCCGTCCGGATCCTGCCAGCGCATTGCTGGTTGTCCCATTACTTCCAGGACGTTTTCCAACTGGTCTACCCCCGGCTTGAGCCCACGACCGCTGTAAGCCGCACACGCACCAAAAAATAGCAATGAAAATAAAGCCATCCACATCTTCATATCTGCTCCCGTTGGTAATCACAAGCTACAAAAGGTCTCGCGAAACATGCCGTGAATCAAATGAAGCAGTGATGTCGGCCACCAGCTATCGGCACCAGGCTGCATATCAATCCTTGTGCCTGCCTGCTCGGAAGCGGTCATTCGTACATTCTGGTCGTTCGATAATTCTGAGTACCCGTAACAAGTACCGGCATAGGCATCTTTTGCGGCGCTCTGGTCATTCAAAAACCTCACTTCGCACGGTTGCTACCCGCCACGATCTTGTATTCGAGCAGACGGCATTCGATTGCACCGTTGAATAACGGGGTGCGTCGGGAAGGCGACAGGCGCATCAGTTTCAGTATGGCTTTATCTGCAGTGAACAGATAAGCCGTCCATCCGCCAAATTTCCTTTTAAGCGCATCGCCCAGCTTGGGATAAAGCTCGGCCAGCTCATCCAGTTCACCCATGCGTTCACCATAGGGCAGGTTCGCGACCAGGATGCCATGATCCGCAGGTGCAGAAATTTCCAGCACATTGGCTTGCTTGAGTTGCACACAATCTGACAGCCCCGCCTCATGCAGATTGCGCCAGGCGGCCTTTAGCGCATCGCCGTAAAGATCGCTGCCATATATTTCCAGAGGTTTTGCCGGAAGTTGAGCGGCTATCGCCTGTTCGCGCATTGCTGACCATTTTGCCGCATCGAAATTCTTCAGTTTCTCGAATGCGAAGCGGCGCGCGATCCCTGGCTGGATATTGAGTGACATCTGCGCCGCCTCGATCAGGAAAGTGCCGCTGCCACACATCGGGTCAAGCAGCGGCGTACCCGGCTGCCATCCCGCCAGGCGCAAGATGCCCGCTGCCAGATTTTCGCGGATGGGCGCGATATTGGTGTGTGACCGCACGCCGCGCTTGAACAGCGCATCACCCGAGGTATCCAGATACAGCATCAGCTTGTTGTCCTCGATGAACACATGGATGCGAATGTCGGGCTCCAGGGTATCTACGCTGGGCCGCTCGTTACAGTGCGCACGGAACCGGTCGCACACGGCATCCTTGACCAGCAGCGTGACATATTCCAGGCTTTTCAGCGGACAACGGATCGCCGTGGTGTGCACGCGGATGGTATTGGTGACATCGAACCAGTGTTGCCATTGCAAACCGAACACCGCCTGATAAATGTCCGGCTCGTTGCGGTATTGCGTTTCCTTGACCCGCCACAAGATGCGGCTGGCGATGCGGCTTTCCAGATTGGCACGATAGCACAGTTCCCAGTCGCCGGAAAAATGCACACCACCCTCGGCGCTGCGCACCTGTTGAACGCCGAGTGACTCAAGATCAGCGTTAAGTATAGGTTCCAGGCCGCGCGGACAGGGAGCGAAAAAATCCGGCATCAGCGAATCAGAACGGCTTTACGGTGACGAGTATGACCACGGCTGTCAGTACCAGCACCGGGATCTCATTGAACCAGCGATAGAAGATATGGCTCCGGGTATTCTGATCTGCGGCAAATTGCTTGACCAGCCTGCCGCAATAATAGTGGTATCCGATCAACAACAAGACCAGAAATAACTTGGCGTGCATCCATCCACCGCCTATGCCGTAACCCAACCACAGCCACATACCAAAACCCACTGCCAGCCAGGCGATCGGCGTCACAAACCGGTACAGTTTGCGCTCCATCATCTTGAGCCTGGCGATCTCGGCTGGCTCGGTCGCCATTGCGTGATTGACGAAAATGCGCGGCAGATAAAACAGGCCGGCGAACCAGCTCACCACGAAGATGATGTGAAACGCTTTCACCCACAACATAAA
>JBARHM010000069.1:0-1834 GCA_049799235.1 Gallionella sp. | reverse complement strand
TCTATTCTCAGGCTAAACTGACAGCAGTGGCGAGACGATTGAACGAACGACCCAGGAAAACACTTAATTACGAAACGCCCGCTGAAAGATTCAGCCAATCTGTTGCATCGACCGGTTGAAACCGCAGTCGTTAGCAGAAGTCCGCATTTCCCTATAGCAGTCGTTGATCTCGCTTAAGTAATGGCGGACAGCCTGTGCCACATGCGGGCACTCCCGTCAGGCTTTCTCCAGCACCTCAAACTGGAGACCGGCCACCCTCGGGATGCCGTATCGCGGGTCGGCCGGAAACGGCCTGATTTCGCCGGTGCGCCGGTAGCCGAGCCGCTCGTAATAAGCGATCAGTTCGTGGCGCAACGTGATCACCTGTATTTGCAGCCGTGCAGTGCCCCATTCGGCACGCGCCGCATCTTCCGCTTCACGGATGAATTGCTTGCCCAATCCCTGCCCCTGCAGAACTGGACGAATAACCAGCATGCCCATGTAGGCTGTTGCCGCATCAATCCTTTCCAGATGTACCGAGCCGATGATTTCTTCGCCGCTCAGGCAAAGCAGGATCAATAAATCATCCGCGCCGATCAGGCGCGCGATCTCCTCCGCATCGGTGCGCTGCCCGTCGAGCAGGTCGGCCTCTGTCGTCCATCCGGCGCGGCTCGACGCCCCGCGATAAGCCGAGTTGACCAGCGCTACGATAGCGTCAACATCGGCAGGTGCTGCGCGGCGGAAAGAAAGCTGGCTGTCCGATGTCACTTGCACTCCTCTCCATATGCGCTAACCAGCCCCGCTACGCTATCCTATTTTACTGGCGGCTCATGCAACCGCCCCGTCATCAAACTGGCCGAAACGATCAGCAATGCCCCGATCCAGTCGCGCAACCCCATCGCTTCTCCCGCCAGAAAATAGGATGCGATAGCGGCAAACACCAGCTCGAACAGAAACAGGATGATCACGCGATTGGCTGCCATAAGGGCAAGACCATACTGAACCGCGAAACTGGTGGCACACAGCACGATACCGAGCAACGCGAGTATCAGCCAGGACCGCCCTTCGATCATCATCAACTGATCCGGCAACCCTCCCTGCCATAACAATAATGGGGCAGTCAGCAAGGCGGTGCCAAACAGCACGCTGCTGGACTTCGCCGTCACGCTCAAATGCACCGAACGCCGTGATACCACATTGGATAGCGCGAAGCTCATGCCCGCCGACATTCCTATCCATTCGGAAGGATTTTGCGGCAGCGGCAGCCCGAGTCGGGGCTCCCACAGCATGATGACTGCGCCTCCAAAAGACAGCGCGATGACCATATAGCCGTAGCGGTTGAGGCGCTCACCCAGCAGCCAGTATGAAAACAGGATCGTCCACAACGGCGCGAGGTAGAACAGCAACAGCACGCGCATGATCTCGCCGTTCAGCACCGCCAGCACATAGCCGAAGTTCGACCATCCCGCACTCAATACCAGCGCAACCGCCCACCAACCGGCGCTGGACAACTCGTGCCAAAATCGCGGCAGTATCAACGCGCCACACAGCAGCGCCAGCAGATAAGTGATCAGTGTAGCCAGCGGTCCGGATACACCCACATCCTGAAGCATACGGTAGGGATACCAGATCAACCCCCACACCAGCGCGCCGCTCATGATCCCGGCTATCGTTATTAGGGAACCTCTGTTTGAGTCCCTCATGGCTGCGCACTCGGCTTTGCGGGGTTGCAGGCCGGACACGGTGGTGCGTAACACTTGGTGCGGGATGGCCTGCCCGCCCTCGCTCCCGCAATCGGCTGCTGCGCAGTAACGTGTCGCGAGGGCATTGCAAGAAAGGCGACGACGCGAATGGT
>JBARHM010000068.1:0-2172 GCA_049799235.1 Gallionella sp. | reverse complement strand
TCCCTGGGGAAGTTCAGCTATAAGTGGACACAGGCCAACGTCAGCGAGGAATTCAGGTACAAGGTAACCGGCTGGGGAGTCTCCGCGATTCCCACGGTTCACTTTACCGACAACTTCTCCCTCTACGGGCGTCTCGGGGGATTCTTTTCACAGACGCGAACGACCCTCTATAACGCGGGTTTTGTCGTCGGCGCCACCAATGGTGGCACCCAGACCGACGAAGTGAACTTCCTCACCGGCCTGGGCGTTCAGTATTTCTTCGCCGGCGATTCCGGCATGCGGATCGAGTTCGAGAACTTCGGCAAGGTGGGCAGCACCTGCTCGCCGAGCGTCACGACATGCACCGGTCGGGCCAACGCCAAGATGGTTTCGGTCAATGCCATCTTCGCGTTCTGAAAGCACACCCGTCTATCGCGGCTAGCGAGCCGCCGCGCTAGAGACCGAGCTCTCCCCAGAGCCGGTCGACGCGTTCTTTGACTTCTCGCCTCATCGCGATGGGCCGGCCCCAGGAGCGCGACGTTTCCGCAGGCCATTTGTGCGTGGCGTCGATTCCCATTTTCGAACCCAGCCCCGCCACCGGGCTCGCAAAGTCGAGGGAGTCGATCGGGGTGTTCTCCACGACGAGCACGTCCCGGCGAGCATCGACCCGCGTGGTCAGGGCCCACACGACTTCTTTCCACTCGCGAACATCGACGTCGTCGTCGGTGACCACGACAAACTTGGTATACATGAACTGTCGCAGGATGCTCCAGATGCCGAACATCACCCGCCTTGCGTGGCCGGGGTACTGCTTCCGGATGCTCACCACTGCGAGCCGGTAGGAACAACCCTCCGGCGGCAGATAAAAATCCGCGATCTCCGGGAATTGTTTCTGCAGGATCGGCACGAACACTTCGTTCAGCGCGGCGCCGAGCACCGCCGGCTCGTCGGGCGGCTTGCCGGTGTAAGTGGAATGGTATATCGGTTCGCGCCGCATCGTTACGCGCTCGACGGTGAACACGGGAAAGGTTTCCCTTTCGTTGTAGTAGCCGGTGTGGTCGCCGAACGGACCTTCGGCGGCCGATTCGCCGGGATGTATCACGCCCTCGAGCACGATTTCGCTTGACGCGGGCACCCGCAGTTCGGATCCCAGGCATTTGGCGAGCTCGGTTCGTGATCCCCGCAGGAGCCCCGCGAACTGGTATTCGGAAAGAGTATCCGGTATCGGCGTCACTGCGGCGAGCATGGTCGCGGGGTCGGGACCGAGCGCCACCGCGACCGGGAACGGCTCCCCGGGCTGCGTCTCGCAGTGCTCGCGGAAGTCGATTGCGCCCCCGCGATGAGCAAGCCACCGCATGATCAGCTTGTTCGAAGCAATGAGTTGCTGGCGGTAGATGCCGAGATTCTGGCGCGTCTTGCGCGGTCCGCGCGTGGTCGTCAGTCCCCAGGTGATGAGCGGTCCGGCGTCCTCCGGCCAGCAGGTCTGTATCGGCAGGCGGGAGAGATCCACTTCCCGGTTCTCCCAGACCTCCTGCTGGCAAGGCGCGCCCGAGATTTCCCTGGGAGCCATGTGCAGCACTTGCCTTCCAATCGGGATCCAGCGCTCGAACACGTCGCGAAATCCCTTGGGCGGATCCGGCTCCTTCAGGAACGCCAGCAGCTTTCCGATGTCGCGCAGCGCCTCGAGCGAATCCGCCCCGTCGGGCGCGCCCATCGCAAGCGCGACGCGCCGGGTCGTACCGAAGAGGTTCCCGAGCACGGGAATCGAATGCCCCTTGGGTGTCTCGAACAGCAGGGCCGGGCCGCCGACCCGGAGCACACGATCGCACACCGCCGTCATTTCCAGCTTTGGGTCGACCTCGGCTCGCACGCGTTTGAGCTCGCCTGCCCGCTCGAGCTGCGACAGGAAGTCGCGCAGATCACGATAGCCCATGTTCAGACCGTCGTTGCGCCGGAGTGGAAGTTCATATCCATGGGATTCCATGCCTTGTCGCGAAGTCCGCGAATATCCCCGCAAAAATGATTCCGCCGACCCAGTTGTTGTGTTTGAATGCCCTGAAGCATTCTTCGCGGCCGCGGCCCCGGATGAGGCGATAGTGGTACCCCATTAAGCCCGCGGCGCCGGCGAGACCGAGATAGTAAGCCACACCCAGGCCGCGCTGCAGGCCGATGCCGGCGAGGATGGCGAGCATG
>JBARHM010000067.1:0-4575 GCA_049799235.1 Gallionella sp. | reverse complement strand
ACAAGGAGATGCTGGAAGATTTGATCGTGCTGGCCGCCAACGATGCAATGAAAAAGGCGGAGGCCACCTCACAGCAGCGCATGAGAGCCTTTACTGCCGGCATGGGCTTGCCACCCGGGATGAAGTTGCCTTTCTGATGATGCCGTCACATTTGGAAGAGTTGATCGCCGCGCTGCGCTGTTTGCCGGGTGTAGGTCCTAAATCGGCACAGCGTATGGCATATCATCTGCTGCAGCGTGATCGTGCCGGGGCACTTTCCTTGGCGCAGGCGCTTGAAAAGGCCACTGCTAATATCAGGCATTGTTGCAAATGCAATAATTTTTCCGAAGAAGAAGTCTGTGCTTTGTGCTCATCCCCCAAGCGCGATAACAGCTTGCTTTGTGTGGTTGAAATGCCCGCTGACTTGCTGATGATGGAGCAAACACAGTGCTATCGAGGTTTGTATTTCGTATTAATGGGAAGGTTGTCGCCGCTTGATGGGGTAGGAGCGAAAGAATTGCATCTCGAACGCTTGGTCAGGCGTGTATTGGAACACTCCTGTGAAGTGATCCTGGCGACCAATTTCACGGTCGAGGGTGATGCCACAGCACACTATCTGGCGACCCTGTTGCGGTCGCAGAATGTCAAGGTTACCCGCATAGCCCGAGGTTTGCCTGTCGGAGGAGAACTGGAGCAGGTTGATAGCGGTACGTTGGCACAGGCAGTTTTGGAAAGGCGCGAGGTATCAGCATGAGCGATCTCGGCATGACTTCCACCAGAATTTATGAGGTATTAATATGCATTTCTGGATTTTTCACTTCAAGTTTATTCCAACCGGTTTTTAGCTCCTTTAATTTTGCCAATCCTAGCCCCGCCAAGTTTTTCTGAATCCATCATGGGCGAGCATGGTGAAAAACTACAAAAGGTGTTGGCTCAGGCCGGGCTCGGTTCACGGCGTGCAATGGAAGAATGGATAGTTGCCGGGCGCATCACTGTGAACGGTGAACTGGCTTCGTTGGGTATGCGCGTGATGGAAGGAGATCTGGTGCGGGCGGATCGCCGCACTATTCAAGTTGGCAGCCAAGTGGGCGCGACGCGTATACTTCTGTATCACAAGCCGGAAGGTGAAATTGTCAGCCGCAATGACCCCCAGAAACGCGCCAGTGTGTTTGATAAGTTACCCAAGTTGCGCGGACAGAAATGGATCGCGATCGGTCGTCTTGATATCAATACCAGCGGGTTGTTGATTTTCACCACTTCGGGTGAACTGGCTAATCGCATGATGCACCCTCGCTTTGAATGTGAAAGAGAATATGCGGTGCGTGTGCAAGGAACCATGACTGAAGATCAAATCAACCAGGCGCTGAAGCAGGGCGTTGAACTGGAAGATGGTTTGGTCAAGTTTGAAAAACTCGAAGATCAAGGTGGTGAGGGATTTAATCACTGGTATCTTGTGATGCTCAAGGAGGGCCGCAATCGGGTGGTGCGCCGTGCATTTGACGCGCTGGGACTGCCGGTGAGCCGTCTGATGCGGATACGATTTGGTATAATCAGTTTGCCGCCACGCCTGAAGCGAGGTATGACCACCGAATTGGGCAAGGGTGAGGTGGAGCAGTTGATGGATTGCGTGGGATTAAACGATAGCACTGACGAATCGGATCAGGATTTGCCTGTATCCCGGCAAACTACCCCGGCTCATTCAGAGAAATCCAGACAACGTCCGGCGGCCAACGTAAAAAAAAAAGACGAGACGGTCCAGCCACCCTGAGGAAAAGTAAAACTGGTGTAAAGCGCTGACTAACACTAGAATCTGCGAGGTTGATATCGGCTGGTTTGCAGGCCGAATTATCGAAATAACGGTCAAAGCCGGAATACTGGAAATCTTGATGGAAGAGAACGGCAGTAAGACAATTATGTGCAGCGTGTTCTTCTTGGATATTGTCGGATATTCCAAGAAGTCCGTGACTGGACAAATTTCACTGAAGGAAAGATTCAACAATTATCTTACCGCCGCCATACAAGATGTGCCGATAGCAGACCGTATCATTCTGGATACCGGTGATGGCGCTGCCATAAATTTTCTCGGAGATATTGAGGAAGCGCTAAAAGCTGCGCTGAGTCTGCGGGAAAAGTTACTCAGTGAAGACCCTGATATAGAGCACCCATTGCAGGTGCGAATGGGAATAAACCTTGGCCCGGTGCGTCTGGTCAGGGACATTAACGGTCAGCCCAATATCGTGGGAGATGGCATCAACGTTGCTCAACGTGTGATGGGTTTTGCAGATGCAAGTCAGATACTGGTGTCGCGTTCGTATTACGACGCGGTCTCGCGTATTTCTCCGCAGTACGCCGGGATGTTCCACTATCAAGGTTCGCGCACCGACAAGCATGTACGCGAGCACGAGGTGTATGCGATCGGCTATCCCGGCGATAAAGCGACCATTGGAAAAGCAGCCAAGCTTTTTTTAGAACGATCCGAAGGGCCACTGGGCAAGGCATATGTTCATGCCACTTTGATTTTGCGTTCGTTCGTTGCAAGACTTGATGATTTGTTTCGGCGGGCCGAACCGATGCAGCGAATGCTATATTTTGGTGTCGGTGCGATCCCTTTGCTGCTCATGGTGCTGCTGGTGTACATGGTGGCCCACGAAGAAATTCCCGCCAATTCCCCAGGGATAGACCAGCTGAAGGTAGCCACGATTCAACCTGTTTCAGCGGTAGCAGGGATATCATCCCAACCTGACTCGGCAGTTATGCAGGTTTCGTCTGTTGCTGAGGCTGCAGTTGCGAAGACGGATAGCGTGATTAAATCCGAGAGCGGGTCTGGGACAGCAACTGAGGCTGTTGCGGAGAGCAAGCATATCAATGAGGCGAAAGCAACATCCAAAACGAAACCGAAACCGAAACATAAACCAGAAACAAACATCCAGAAAGAACTGCCCAAGAAAGAAAATCATGATGCTGTCGCGAGGCAGTCCGAGTTCAAGGTTTCAACAGGCGGCTCGGGTGCCTATCTTGCAGTTCGGTGCATTGATGGAGCTGAGGTGTTCCTGGATGGGACGCGCAAGGGAAGGATTAGTGGTTCGTCTTTAACCATACAGGTGCCCCCGGGCTCGCATGCGGTGATCGTGAGTCACCCGCGCGGGGTGGATTCACGGAATATTCTGTTTGAAGCGGGTAAGACCGTGCACATTAACCCGAGCTTCTGTGATTAGAGAAGGCCAGTGATGATGGGCAAGCTTACCAAGACGACGCGAACAACAGAAACATATTCGGGTGGACGCGATGATTAGTCAATTAGGTCGCTATGAGGTGCTCGGTGAACTCGGTCAGGGAGCGATGGGCGTGGTTTACAAGGCCAGAGACCCATTGATAGACCGGGTCGTTGCGATCAAGACCATCAACCTTGCACTCGCCCTGGATGAAAAGGAAGAATTCGAAAACCGTTTCTATCAGGAAGCCAAGGCGGCGGGGCGGCTCAGTCATCCCAACATCGTGACCATTTATGATGTCGGAAAAAATGGCGATGTAGCTTACATTGCGATGGAGTTCCTGGAAGGGCGTGAGTTGCGGGACATCATGGACGATGGCGGATTGTTGCCCATCGATCAGGTGTTGGATATCGTAGCCCAGGTGGCCCAGGGATTGGCTTATGCTCACGAGCATGACATCGTGCATCGCGATGTAAAGCCCTCGAATGTCATGTTAGTGCGCGGCAAGCACGTAAAGATCACTGACTTCGGAATAGCTCGCATGCCCTCCTCGGCAGTGCAAACCCAAACCGGTATGGTGCTGGGTTCGCCAAAGTACATGTCTCCCGAACAGGTGATGGGAAAAACTATAGATCAGCGCTCGGATATTTTTTCTCTGGGTGTGATGCTCTATGAGATGCTGACCGGACAAGCGCCTTTTAACGGCGACAATGTCAACGCCATCATGTACCAGACCTTGAATGCGATTCCTTCTCCGCCCAGCACGCTGAACCCGGAAGTACCGGAAATGATCAATTTTATCGTGGCCAAGGCCTTGGCAAAGAAAGCGGAGGATCGTTACCAAAACGCCATGGATTTTTCAGTTGACCTGCGTGCCTGCCGGGAAACTCTGCCTCGCACCAGTCAGAAAATAAATTTATCGAAGGCTGCTGCCAGTGGAGAAAAAAAATTGACGCACGCGATCGATACGGGCGGGCGTATAGGTTCTAGGGAAGAAGAGGCTATGGCATCTTCACTGGCAGGGCTGTCCCATTCATTTGACTCGACCATCGCAACCTTGCGACTGGCTGCCTTGACGGCCAGCAGCGAGGATGTCGATGAATTGTCCAAGACCTTTAAAATCCCACGCCAGTCCGCCGAGGAAATCATTAATGCTGCACCAAAGGCCAATGTCCAGCGTAAAAAACCGGCCCAACCGGCAGATCAGCCAAATGACGCGAGCTTATTTCTGTTGATAATTCTCTTGCTGACATTGATTGGCGTAGCCTTGATATATTTTTTCTGATTTCGATTTACAGTTCACGAGATGGCGATCAAACCTTCGCCGATATTCGTTTCGGTACTGCTGTTCATGCATACGACGGCCGCAATCGTGGTGTATCTG
>JBARHM010000066.1:0-1548 GCA_049799235.1 Gallionella sp. | reverse complement strand
AGCGGCTGCTCGGATTTGCCCGAACTGCTGTCGATCAATTCGCAGGCGAATTCGAGCAAATCGTGCAATTGCGCAAACGCGTGTTGCGCGTTTTAGGGCGCATCACGCGCCGCGATAACATCCAGTTCGACGGGTTGGCGCGCGTCTCGCATGTGACTGATGCCACCGACTGGCGTGTTGAATACCCATTCGTGGTGCTGCATCCCGATACCGAGGAAGAGATCGCCGCGCTGGTGCGTGCTTGCATAGCCCTCAAACTTACCATCATCCCGCGCGGTGGCGGCACCGGCTATACCGGCGGTGCAGTTCCGCTGGACAGATTCTCGGCGGTGATCAACACCGAAAAGCTCGAGACACTTTCGGCGGTGGAGTATCTGACCCTCCCCGGCTTGAGCAAACCTTGCGCCACCATCCATTGCGGTGCGGGTGTTGTAACCAGACGCGTGATGGAAGCAGCGGAAACCAGCGATCTGGTGTTCGCGGTGGATCCCACTTCGGCTGACGCCTCGTGCATAGGCGGCAACGTGGCGATGAACGCCGGGGGGAAGAAGGCCGTGCTGTGGGGCACTGCGCTGGACAACCTGGCTTCATGGCGCATGGTCACACCCGACGGATCGTGGATGAATGTCGAGCGGCTGGATCACAACCTCGGCAAGATCCATGACGTCACCTCCGCAAGCTTCAGGATCAGCCGATTCGAGGCGGATGGCAAGACAGCACATGGCGCACCGCAAATCCTTACCATCCCCGGCAACGCGTTCCGCAAGGCCGGGCTGGGCAAGGATGTCACCGACAAATTCCTGTCCGGCTTGCCCGGGATCCAGAAGGAAGGCTGCGACGGTATCATCACCTCGGCACGCTTTATCCTGCATCGCGCGCACGCTCACACGCGCACCGTGTGTCTGGAATTTTTCGGCCAGGTGCGCGAGGCGGTGCCTGCCATCGTTGAGATCAAGGATTACCTGAATGCGCATCCGGCTGCGCTGCTCGCAGGGCTGGAGCATCTCGACGATCGCTATCTCAAGGCAGTGGGCTACGCCACCAAATCCAGGCGCGGCACACGGCCGAAGATGATAATGATCGCCGATGTGGTAAGTGACGATGCGGATGCTGCGGCAGCAGCGTCCTCCGAAATCGTGCGTCTGGCCAACTTGCGCAGCGGCGAAGGCTTCATCGCGGTTTCTGCCGAAGCACGCAAGATATTCTGGCTGGATCGCGCGCGCACTGCTGCGATCGCCAAGCACACCAACGCATTCAAGATCAATGAGGACGTGGTGATCCCGCTGCCGCGCATGGGCGATTATTGCGACGGAATTGAGCGCATCAACATCGAGTTGTCGCTGCACAACAAACTCAGATTGCTGGACGCTCTGGATGAATTTTTCGCCGGTGAACAGCCGCTGTATTACCAGGACGACAAGCAACTCGGCGATGCCGATCTGATCGGCAATCGAATCCAGGAAACCAGGCTATTGCTGGCCGAGGTTCGCACGCGCTGGGAATGGCTGAGGGACAATCTGGATAAACCCAGTTCGGAGTCGTTAGTCG
>JBARHM010000065.1:0-2511 GCA_049799235.1 Gallionella sp. | reverse complement strand
GATGTACCCTGTGCTGAGCTTGCCGAAGCATCACCACGAACGGATGCACGCTGCGCTAACTCGACCTACGGTGTTCAACCAATAAAAAAGCCCTACCTTGCGATAGGGCTGATTCTGTCAAAGTAGTGCTTGCCTGAGGGGATTACTCAGCCGCGGCTACGATGGAAACAGTTCTACGCTTTTGCGCGCCCTTGAGGGCGAATACCACTTTGCCGGTGATCTTGGCAAACAGCGTGTGATCCTTGCCCATGCCGACGTTTTCGCCCGGATGGAATTCAGTGCCGCGCTGGCGCACGATGATGCTGCCCGCATTGATCAGTTCGCCGCCGTAGCTCTTCACGCCCAGTCGTTTTGAGTGTGAGTCGCGTCCGTTACTGGTACTGCCGCCGCCTTTTTTTGATGCCATGCTGGTTGCTCCTTACTTATTTCGCGGAGATGCCGTCGATGCGGATCTCGGTGTAGTTTTGACGATGACCTTGATTCTTCTGGTAGTGCTTGCGGCGGCGCATCTTGAAGATGCGTACCTTGTCGCCGCGACCGTGCGACACGATGGTCGCTTTCACGGACGCGCCGGTCAGCAAAGGCTTGCCCACGGACAGCTTGTCGCCGTCAGCGACCATCAGCACCTTGTCCAGGACAAGGGCACTGCCTTCGTCGCCGGGAATGGTCTCGATCTTCAGTGTTTCGCCTTTGGTAACGCGATATTGCTTACCACCGGTTTTAATGACTGCGTACATAACAACCTCGAATACTATTGTGATTTTGGGGCGATTTTTGCGAAGGCGCGGATTATACATAATTATCCGGCATCGTCAAAATCCTTTTTTCAGTCTCATGGGAGCCAAATCGCACATGATCAGGAGATGTCCTTTTTGATCTGCTCGAATTGATCTTTGGTGATCTCGCCCCTGGCATAGCGCTTTTTCAATATCTCCAAAGGGGTTTCGGATTTATCTTCGGGAGCTTTGAAGGGAAACCCTCTTTGCCAGAGAAACAACGGGATGAGAATCAGAATGATGAAAATAAGAAGCGAGGGGAACATCATCCACATTCCTCCCCACCACATATGATCTGTATACATTTTTTCCTCCTTGGTAAGTCTGGAAAGAAATCGGATGTTACAAAATCAGTATAGACCTTTTTATGACGGGTTCAATCTGGGGGTGCGTTTCCTCGCCAAAAATCCAGAGCAGAAGGCTGCTTCTTTTTTATTGCTGAAACGCAATATCGTCAGAAGTGCCGATACAGCCAGTACTTCTCATACAGGATCTTGCTTATGTGCCAGAACAGGTTTGGCCCGCGCATTTCCACTTGGGGCGCCGGTTCGGCGTAGAAATTGCCCTTGCCGATGCCTGCGCGTGCATTGCCGGTTTCGATGAAACACATACCCTCGCCGGCGAATTTTCGCGGCGTACCCCGGCCGGTCCAGGCATAGGCGATGTTGTTCGCCACCACCTCGGCCTGGCCGTGGGCGAACACACCGGCCTTGGGCAGCGGGCGGCCCATCTTCAGCGGAATAGAGGTGATGTCGCCGATGGCGAAGACGCCCTCGAACTGCGTCTGCAGCGTGTGCCTATCCACCGGGATCCAGCCAGCCTCGTTGGTGAGTCCCGCTTCGCGCGCTACTTCCGGTGCCCGATGCGGCGGGACATAGAACAGCAGGTCATATTCGGCGGTGGCGCCGTTGGCGAAAGTGATACGGCGTGCTGCCGGATCGATCTCCTTGACCTGATGCTCGGGATGGTAGGCGATACCCTGCGCCTCGACCATGCCGCGCACGGCGGCACCCACCTCGGGACCGGCCACGAACATCGGACGGGGTTCGGCGGCGAAGAACTCGATGGTCGTCTTGTCGCGCAGACCGTGCTTGCGCAGAAAGGCGTCCACCAGCAGCGCCGCCTCGTAGGGAGCCGCCGGGCATTTGTACATGGGTGCGGCAGTGAGAATGACGATGCGCCCGCCCTCGAAACGGGCGAGGGCATCATGGATGGCACCGGCGCCTTCCATCGTGTAGATGTTCAGTCCTGCCGACGCCAGACCGGGAATTGCCTCGGGCGCATAGCCGGCGCCCAGCGCGATGACCATGGCATCTGCGACGAGCGATTGTCCGTCGATCTCGACTTCCCTGCGCACCGGGTCAATACGGGTGACATTGCCAAGGCGCAGTTCCACGCCACGATTCGCCAGCCGGCCAAGGGAGCGGGTGAAATCTTCCGGTTTACGGTCGCCGACCATCAGCCATAACAGCGATGGCGGAAAGAATTGCCGGTCGGTGCGATCCACCGCGATGACGCGGTCGGAATCCGGCAGCAGTTTCCTGAGTGTCTCGGCGGCGATCAGTCCGCCGAGACCGGTACCCAATACAATGACAGTGCGTCCCATGGCGGTCAGAACACCAACGTCTTGTCGGCCCATGCAGTCCACTCGACAAGCTCTGCAAGCGTGCTGCGGTGGGCGCCCTCGGCGAGATCGCTGTCTGCAAGTCCGCGCGCGTCCATGCAAGTACCGCAG
>JBARHM010000064.1:0-8461 GCA_049799235.1 Gallionella sp. | reverse complement strand
ACTGTGAAAGGCGCGGCACATAGTATCCGTCCTGACTACTTTCATTCGTCACACTGATGATCTGGGATTGAAGTTCAGAAGTCACGCGCTCATCCGCATCTATGGCAAACACCCATTCGCGAGTCGCATAGGACAGGGCGCGGTTCTTCTGTATACCGAAACCCTGCCAGTCATGCTGATGAACTTGCGCAGCCAGTTCGCGGCAAATTTTGATCGTAGCATCGCTGCTTCCGGAATCCACCACGATGATCTCGTCGGCCCATGCTACCGATTCCAGGCAAACACGAATATTGTCTGCTTCGTTCTTGGTGATAATGATGACGGAGATCTCAGCCACGCTTCTATTTCACTTTGAGATTAGAAGGAAGCATCATGATCTATCTCCAGCAATATTCCCGTTTGAATGATATTCCGGCACCCACTGAACAAGCCCCGACCGCACCAAGTCATCCGCCATGGTAGTTGCAGCAACCCAACTCAATAGATTCTCCAACCAGGCAGCATCGGCCTGTCGGGCCTGTGCGATGCGCAGCTTGGGATGCGGTGTAGGCAAAGTGTGCTCGCTGTCCGCCAGCAATTCTTCGTAGAGTTTTTCACCCGGGCGCAACCCGGTGAATTCGATCTTGATCTCATCCTCCGTAAAGCCGGACAAGCGTATCAGGTCCTTGGCCAGATCCACGATCCTTACCGGTTCGCCCATGTCGAGCACGAATATTTCCCCGCCATGCCCCATCAAACCGGCCTGCAGCACCAATTGCGCCGCTTCGGGTATCGACATGAAATAGCGGGTGATCTCGGGGTGCGTGACGGTGACCGGCCCGCCCTGTGCTATTTGTGCGTGAAACTTGGGTATGACGCTGCCGGTACTGCCCAGCACATTGCCGAAGCGCACCATCACGAAACGTGTCTTACCGGAAGGCTGCAATGCTTGGCACACCATCTCTGCCAGGCGTTTGCTGGCGCCCATCACATTGGTGGGATTCACTGCCTTGTCGGTCGAGATCATCACGAACTTGTTGATCCCGTGTTGCTGGGCTGCTCGCGCCACTGTCCAGGTACCCAACACGTTGTTGCGTATCGCCTGCCAGGCATTGTGCTGCTCCATCAACGGTACGTGCTTGTAGGCAGCAGCATGGAACAGCACCGTGGACTTATATTGTTTCATAGCTTCATCCACCCGTGCGGCATCACGCACATCGCCAACCAGACAGGCAAAATTCAATGTTGGAAATCTCTGTTTCAGTTCCTGCTCGATCGTGTACAAAGCAAATTCACTGGCTTCGAACAGCACCAGCTTGGCAGGTACAAAACGCGCGATCTGGCGGCACATCTCCGAACCTATCGAACCGCCCGCGCCTGTCACCATCACAACCTTGCCACCCAGCAACTCATGTAATCCGGCATCGTCCAGCACCACCGGGTCGCGACCCAGCAGATCGTCCAGCTCGATTGCGCGCAGCTGCGACACCGACACTTTCCCGCTCATCAAATCATCGAAGGAGGGTACAGTGAGTGCTTTCAGCTTGGCTTGATTGCACAGTTGTATTGCGCGCTTGCGTTGCTGGTGCGAGCTTGACGGCATTGCGATGATCACTTGCGTTACGCCAAGCCGGTCCGCCCACTCCGGCAAACTATCCAATGCACCCAAAACCCGTACTCCATTCAGGGTGAGTCCATGCGTTTCGATATCATCATCCAGAAAGCCAACCAACCGCCAGTCACCGTTCTTGACCAGATCCTTGGCCAGGCTTGCCGCTGCATCGCCAGCGCCCATTACCAACACCGGTTCTCCACGCAGCTTGAAATCGCCGTACAAACCTTGCTCTTTCCACAGCCGATACACAAAGCGACTGCCTCCCATGAGCAGTATCAGCAACAACGGATTGATCACCAGAACAGAGCGTGGCAACACAAAATCCATACGCAACATCACGAACATCAAAGGGACAACCGCAGCAGACAGCATGACCGCCAGAAAAATGCGGCGCAGATCCGTGGTGCTGGCATATCGCCAAATTCCGCGGTAAAGATTGAATCGCCAAAAAATAACCAATTGCATCAGTACCACCCATGCAACGGTCTGCTTCAACTCAACAGCAAATTCATGCGGCAATTCAAAATTGAAACGCAGCAAATAGGCGAAACTCCATGCCAGCGCAGCAGCGAACGCATCATGCAACACCGCCAAAGCGGTGCGAATGTTGGACTTATATATCAATTGCAATTCCTCACACAGAACAGATTCTGCAGCAATGGGCGGTTTTTATCTTGCGCCGTCCTCTTTCATATTTAATCGTCTACAGCTTTTCGCTTTGTAGCCTGATACCTGCTCCAGCGACGATCAACCCACATCGTCAGCCCCAGATAGATCGCACCCCACCACGCCAGCAGGTTGCTTTGGCCGTGGACATCAAGGCTGATACCCCATAGCGCAGATGCACCTGCCAGAAACATCAGCAGGTATTCAACTATCGCTGTATTGCGATGCCCCAACCCCATTTGCACAAGACGCTGGTAATAGTGGCTGCGATGTGCTTGCGATAGGTGTTCTCTGCGCATCATTCGTTTAAGCAACGTAAAGGTTGCGTCTGCCACGAACGGTGAAAACACCAAAATGGGGAACCAGAATGGCCAATAACCCTGTTGCCAGCCCCACACGCCGAATGCGGCGGCGAGAAAGCCGAGCGGGATGGATCCCGCGTCGCCCATGAAAATTTTGGCAGGATTAAAGTTATGATAAAGAAATCCCAACGCTGCAGCGCCTACCGAGAAACTCATCATCGCAAACACCTCGTCGCCATGCATCAATCCGGCAAAGCCGTAAAAGCTAAAACCGAAAAGTGCCATGCCGCCCGCCAAACCATCAGAACCATCCATGAAGTTATACAGATTGGTCATCCATACGATGAATAGCAGCACCGGCAGCATCCAAAACAGATCAACTCCCGCACCGCCCAACACGACCATCGCGGCAACGAAATGACCGATCAGGCGCGTCCTGGGTGTAAGACTGCGCATATCATCCACCAGCGAAAGCGCGAAAAGGCCCAGCGCCGGCAACACGATCCACCACGCCCAGAACTGAATCATCAACATCCAGCCTGACAATATCCCGGCCATCAGCGCGATGCCGCCGGTGCGCGGTACCGGTTCGGTGTGAAGCGAGCGATCGTTGGGGATGTCTTGCAGCAATCCTTCCTTGTTCAAGGTCAGAATCAGGGTCAGCAACAGAGTGACAAAAGCGGAGATCAGCGGGGAGTAATGGCTCATATAAAGTTCAAGGTAAATTGTCCCAAAAATGCAGTTGAGGAGGTGGTGCATCAGCGCGGATCCCGGTGATCAACCCTCCGCATGAAAACGCTTCCGCTAGACTAGTCGAAAGATCATTTAGATGAGAGATAGCCCGGCAAGTATGCCGGTCCAGCCTTTTCAGCATTTGCGAACCGATATAACCGGCAACGCCGACAACCAGAATATACATATCAATACGCGTTCGTGTTGATGAAGCCCTTGAACACTGTCAGGATAATGATTCGCATATCAAACCAAAACGACCAGTTTTCTATATAGTAGAGGTCATGCTCAATACGTTTGGCCAAATCTGTATCCCCCCGCCAACCGTTGACCTGCGCCCAGCCGGTAATACCGGCTTTCACCAGATGCTTTTTCATGTAGTCGGGAATTTCGTCCTTGAATTTCTCAACGAACATCGGCCGCTCGGGTCGCGGGCCAACAATGGACATATCGCCCCTGAGGACATTGAATAATTGCGGCAACTCGTCCAGGCTCGATTTGCGAAGAAATGCACCAAATGGTGTGACCTGTTTGTTTTTTGCGCCACCCCATTGAACTACACCACCCTCCACATTCTCCGGCATGGAACGGAATTTGAACATCATAAATATTTTGCCATTCCACCCCACGCGTTCCTGACGATAAAACACTGACCCTGGTGAACTGAGCTTCACCCCTATGGCAATGAATACCATGAGCGGACTAATCAACATGAGAATCAGCAAAGCGAGCAACCTGTCTTCCATCCCTTTAATTAAGCGGTTTGTTCCGTCCATCGGGCTTACCGAAAGATCAATCACAGGAAGACCCGCTACCTCAGAAATAGCATGATTCATCATCCTAAAGCCAAATAGATCCGGCACATAACGAATATCAACAGTACTGTGGCGCAGCTCATGAAGTATGATCTTTACCATATCTTCATCTTTGAAAGGCATCGCGATCCAAACTTGGTCGATCCTTTCCCTCGCCACAAGCGCAGCAATATCTTCCGTACCCTCAACAACTGGTACACGATGGACTTTCAGCCCAGGTACGGGGGCTTCGGTGCAGAAAAAAGCCACAACCCGCAAGCCCATCCATGGACTTTTCATCAAGCGTCTGACTACTTCGCCGCCAAGATTGTTCGAGCCTACAACCACGATGCTCCGCTGGTTAAAACCATGGCTGCGCAACCAGCGCAAACCCACGCGCAATACAATTCGGCCACTGATCAGAATCAGCCAGCCCAGTAAGGACCAGATTCCAATCCAGCCTCGAGAGAATTGAATCCCCTTTTGTGTTGAAAAGGCAAACGCAAATAATAGAAACAGTACCAAGACCCAAGCTATGGTAATCGCCCTCACTTCATCGAAAATCGACGCGCTACGCCATGCTCTGTATAGATTGAAACGGGGAAACAGCAGCGCGGCCAACAACACCGTCACACCAACCACGATGCTGTAAGATGACGGCATAACCCAGCTACCAAGATAAATGCGGTGGGCAGCCCATGCAGTAAGCATAATTCCCACCCAATCGAAGGCATGCAGAATCGCCCTCAGTACACTAGATTGCTTCTTTAGCGACAAGTCCCAGTAAATCAAAATACATTCCTCTCAAACTAAGAAATGAGCACACACAACTGTGGCTTCTTCCATTTTCACTTCATACTACAAAGCATACTCAACGAAATCCACCAGTGGAATTTCTTCAGCACAATGAAATTAAAGCCCCGTCTCACTCATTGGGTATGGTAATTTAGTCCGCGATTGCCAAAAATGCTGATGCATGGATAAACGTCGCTTCAACCAAAACGGCAGGAATCGTTCCGCCAGACCCAATTTGAACCCCAAAAGCTTCAAGATCGACCTAATAAGCGAAGAGGGTACCAGCCAGGGATTCTCTCCCCACAGTAATGCCAACTCTGATCGAATATAGCGGAGTCCTTCTCCTTCAGGCTGCCCAAACCTCTGCCTGATCCATGGCTCGAGAGCATGAAAAACGCCCGTGTCGAAGTATCGCCTGAACTCTTCCGATAAGCTGTAATCATGGGAATGGTAAACCTTTGCTTCAGCAACATACGCAATTTTCAAGCCAGACAGCAACATCTTTGCAGCAACGTAAGTATCCTCACCCAAAATCGTACGGGATGGAAACCCTCCAACCTCGAGCAAAGCAGAGCGACGATAGGCCGCAAAGGAATTGGAGATAAAGGAAACCTTGATGCCTAACACCTTAGCGTCTGAAAGGGACTTAATCCGACTTATTTCAGGGTAGTTGAATATACGGGCATGCGCCTCGATTGGTCCGGCCCCTAACCGTGGCAACTGTCGACCGTAAGCCGCACACACTAGGTTGTCTTCAAAAGCGGATAATAATAGGGACAATGAATTAGAATCTGATAGCAGCGCATCTTGCGTTAAGAAAATGACAATCTCGGCATCAGGATTCATCTCAACACAAAGACTGCGGGTCGCACCATGGTTAAAAGCCTCGCACGGTATTCGATGAACACGGAATCCTTCGTGTTCAAACAATTCCGGTGTACCATCGCTTGAACCAGAGTCGATCACCAGCGTTGGTGTAGGGACACGCTGTTGGCGCAACCCAGCTATTAGTTCCTGCGCGAATTTCCCGGCGTTAAGCGTCGGTATGCAGATGACATAAGAAGGGGCTGAGGACACGGTTCAATTTTCGTTTCTATCTGGGACAATCGCGGGTTTTTTCTGCGCCTTCCACACGACTCGTCGGTCTTTTCCTTCTGGGCCTCGCACAATGGACAATTCCAAATCAGGCAAAGAAAAATAATGGGGTGCATCAGGACCGATGTCCCAGAAGGTCAAGATACCTGATAAATTAAGAGGATCGGAGTGGTACTCTGGCTCAGCGGAATGTTTCAACTTACCGTCAATAAACTCAGCCCGGCGTCGTGTTCTGTCCCGCGGAGGTACAGTAAAAAGATGTATGCCGCCAGGCCGCAAGACCCTCGCCGTTTCCTTGAAGGCGACAACCAGGTCAGGGACATGCTCAAGTACATCGCTGGACACGATTAAATCGACGCTGTTGTCTGTGAATGTAAGCCGAGTGATGGACTCGCATCGGGCACCATCAGGGTTAAGCGATCCAAGAGAATCAGTTGGCGAATAATAAGAGCGAACGTAACTTTTCGCCTCGCTCAAGATGGGTCGGAGTGGCGAGCGCGGATCCAATTCAACCACATCCATTTCGGATAATTTTGAGCCGTATTGGCGAATCAATTGCGCAAGCATCTCATACCGAAGATTCGCACGGCATCGAAGACAAACCTTGAACTCTTCGCCTTCGCTAAGACTCAAAAATAAAGATGGCTTTAAACAGCATTCACATCTGCGGAACTTGGATTCAGGCAGATACCGCAAGTTCGGCAGTATCCGCATTCTGACTTTACTAATTAAATATGCAAGCATTGCGATTATGTTCTTATAAACTCAATGATGTTGTCTTTCCATCAGCCGAGAGAGTGGTGGTCTTTTTGGAACCAAACAAATCCGGCCACACGCCCTGTATTGCATTTACCAATTCTATACACATTCGCTCTTTGGTAAATTCCTTGGATTTGGACAACCCAAGTGCCTTTTTTCTCTCCACAAATCTAAGGTCTTGCAGTAAATCAAAAGCTTCCCTCCAGCTTTGCTCGTCTTTGAGGCGGACATAGATTGGAAATTCCCCATATAGCTCTCGGAATACGGGAATATCAGAAACAATCACAGGCACTCCGCAAGCAGCGGCCTCAAGAGGAGGTATGCCGAAACCCTCCATGAGCGAAGGATACACGAGTGCCGATGCGCACTGGTAAAGCGATATAAGTTCCGGTTCCGACAAATAGCCGACGAAATCCACACGGGACTGTGTACCGTTCATTTTTACAGCAGCTTTCAATGAATCCATGTACTTCCCTTCCCCCGCCAAAATCTTGAGCCTATAGTGATTGGACCAGAGACGGCTCATCGCAAGAACTTCATGGGCATTCTTGTGGCGCCAGCTTGCCCCAACCATCAAGAGATACGGCTCACCGTCATTCACACCCGGATTTCCTTGCCTGAAGCGGGAAGTATCAACACAATTCGGAACGACAAAAACTCGACTGGAAGGCAAACCATAATAAGCAACAATCAACTCCTTGGTCGTCTCGGACACAGTCAGAACACCATCAATCCGCCGTAAAAGCGACGGCAAGACAAACCTGAAATAGAGTCGCTGAAGTATGCTGTCGGGGAAAAAATAGGGGCGCAAGTCGTGAACGGTCACGACTTGGCGCCTCGCCCCGGGGATAACGTGGTGAGTTGTCCCGATGATTCTTCCTTCTTTCTTGGGAAACAGTAATATCGAATAGATCAGCCACAGAATCGGCCGGACTCTGGAGACTGATGATGTCATCGTCACCCAGTGCGGGGCTGAAATCTTGTGTATATCTTTCCCATATTCAACTTCACTGCCGCCAACTATAGCCAAATCACGAAAGCTGGCTTTCAAACAGTCGACCACGTCCCGCGAATAAATAGCCAGCCCGGTACCTTTTCTGCCAAGGCGCGACAGGTTGATGACAATTCTTCGACTAAGCGACATTTGGAACACTTCGCTTGTACATTCTAAATTTGATTGGGTAAACGATAAGAGCAACGAGCACAGCCAAGAACATGTGCTCGATGAGCAAATAGCCTGCACCAACTGAGAGAAGCGGTACCTCCGCCAAAAACAGAACCATGACAAAATCAGCTGGATTACGGTAATACCGTAGCCTGGTCACAAATATTTTAAGCAGAGCACCAGATATCACAGCCCAATAAATGATGTAAAGAATTGAGAATGGTCCAAAATCAGCATATTGCACACCAATACCAAAGGCAGGAGAACCGGTATCTGCGAGGAACCATTCAGGATAGAATTTTTCCGCGAGAAAAAAGGTGCCGAAATTCTTCGGCTTCTCTGAGAATAATTCTCGCGGAACCACCGCATAGATATTGTTCTCCAAGGTTAGCCTTCCCAACTGCAACGGCATATCGCTGTCGATCACCAGCATGGCATTCCGGGTGTAGTCTGAGTATGCGCTGATTCCCTTGAGCAAATCGCTGCGCATATCCTCAGGAAGGGTTACGGCAAAAAGGGACGCCACTAACACCCCAAATGCAAGGCCATATCCAAGAAA
>JBARHM010000063.1:0-2033 GCA_049799235.1 Gallionella sp. | reverse complement strand
CCTCACGTGTATTCGTCGGCAATTCCAACACGCTCCTAAATTACGATCTGAAGGGTATCCGTTTTGTCGATATGCCGTGGTTACTGCAGCCTGATCATCCCGCCGTGATGATATATCCGCGCGCCAGCCCGCCGCTTTCTATCGACCAGGAGCGTCTTTATGCTCTGGGTATCGATGCCTACCGTCTGATTCGCTTAATGCTATTCAACAAACTGCAAGTATCACTTCCGCTGGATGGCGTGAGCGGACAGATCCGGCTCAATGGTCATATTTTCCAGCGCACGGCGTCACCCGCCGTGTTTGTACAGGGTCAGGCACAGCTTGCCGATGCTCCTGTCATGCCCGCCGTACAGATGTTCCCCGAACAGCCTGGCAACAATCCATGAGTGGTGCGCAGGCTGAACTATGGGCTGCTCAGTATTTGCAACAGCAGGGCCTGAGACCGATCGCACAAAATTACCGCGGTCGCTTCGGCGAGATCGATCTGATCATGCAGGATGGTCCTTCGCTGGTATTCATAGAGGTTCGCTTGAGGCGCAACGCGGATTTCGGCGGAGCGGCGGCAAGCATCGACATCCGCAAGCAACAGCGCATCATCCGTACCGCACAGCAATATCTTGCCGGTCTCAAGCAGATTCCGCCCTGTCGCTTCGATGTCGTGCTGATGGATGACGCGCAAGGACATAACGTACAGTGGCTCAGGAATGCGTTTGATGCCTGATTCGGTTAATATTCTCACTTGACAACCACGGTGCAATCATCATGGATATCAACAAACGTATCATCAAACATTTCAAAGACAGCGCTGAACTCAAGCTCAGAGTCAAGGACACGCTGGCCAAGCCCATTGCCGAGGGCGCACAGGTGTTCTTCGATTGTGTCACCAACGACGGAAAGATACTGTGCTGCGGCAACGGCGGCTCGGCGGCCGATGCACAGCATTTCGCTGCGGAGTTGCTGAATCGCTTCGAAAAGGAACGTCCCGGCCTGGCATGTGTCGCGTTGACCACCGACAGCTCGGTGCTGACCTCAATCGGCAACGATTACGATTTCAACCAGATCTTTTCCAAGCAGGTACGCGCGCTGGGTTTGCCTGGCGACAGCCTGCTGGCAATCTCAACCAGCGGAAATTCGCCGAACGTGGTGGCCGCGATCCATGCCGCTCACGAGCGCGATATGCGCGTGATCGCGCTCACCGGGCGCAATGGCGGCGAGACGGCGACAGCATTGCGCGAGACTGATGTGCTGATCTGTGTAGATGCGCAAAGCACCGCACGCATCCAGGAAGTACATTTACTGAGCTTGCATTGTCTATGCGATATCATTGATTATCTATTGTTGGGCGAATGAAAATATGCCTGTGTCACCTGGCTGCCTCGCTGTTGTTGATATCGCTGCAAGGCTGCTTTCCTGCGGTCGCAGCCTTTGTGGGCACCGGTGTCATTATGGCGCAGGACCGACGTAGCAACGAAGCATTTATCGAGGATCAGAGGATGGAAACCGCAGTTTCCGGTCTAATCGCCAAAGAATTCAAAGAGGTGACGCACATCAATGTGACAGGTTTCAATCTAAATGTCCTGCTCACTGTTTTCGAGTATATCGACTAGATGTATTCTGCGCCCGCCTTCGAACGAAAGTTGTGCGTTCCCGGAGAATTCGTCGCGAGGGTTGCTGCACTTCCACGTCCGCTGGTATTCACCAACGGTTGCTTCGATGTGCTGCATATAGGTCATGTGACCTATCTCGCCCAAGCGCGCGCGCTTGGGGCGTCGCTGGTGATCGGCGTGAACAGCGATGCCTCGGTAAGGCGACAGGGCAAGGGTGATGACCGGCCGATCAATTCCGAGCAGGATCGCATGGCGGTACTCGCTGCGCTGGAATCGGTCAGCTTGGTGGTGTTGTTCGATGACGACACACCACTGAATTTGATTCTCGCCTGCCATCCTGACGTACTGGTTAAAGGCGGCGACTGGAAGCCGGAAAACATTGTAGGAAGCAAGGAAGTGCATGGATGGGGTGGCTCAGTGCATAGC
>JBARHM010000062.1:0-2107 GCA_049799235.1 Gallionella sp. | reverse complement strand
ATCATTGCGGTGGATGGCGGTAGAAGCATCAATATTTAGTTCGGAAAACAACATGAACGCAATCGCACAACCCATACATTTCGAGCGCCACTCGACCAACTTCAATCGCCTCAAAGGGAAATTGGAGCACCAGGTCGGCATGGCGATCGCGGATTTCAATATGATAGAAGAAGGCGACAGCGTGATGGTATGCCTGTCCGGCGGCAAGGATTCCTACACCCTGCTGGATATTCTGCTCACCTTGCGCAAGCGCGCGCCTGTCGATTTTCGGATCGTGGCGATGAATCTTGACCAGAAACAGCCCGGCTTCCCGGCAGGGGTGCTGCCGGATTATCTGAAATCGCTCGGAATCGAATATCACATCGAGACGCAGGACACTTATTCCATCGTCAAGGAAAAGATACCTGAAGGCAAAACGACCTGCTCGCTGTGCTCGCGGCTGCGGCGCGGCATCATCTATCGCGTGGCACAGGAGCTCGGAGCGAACAAGATCGCGCTGGGGCATCATCGCGATGACATGATCGAGACACTGTTCTTGAACATGTTTTTCGGCGGAAAGCTCAAGTCTATGCCGCCCAAGCTGGTGACCGACAAGGGCGACCACATCGTGATCCGCCCGCTGGCCTATTGCGCGGAAAAGGACATCGCCCGCTACGCGCGCCGCATGGAATTCCCGCTCATCCCGTGCAACCTGTGCGGCGCGCAGGAAAATCTGCAGCGCCAGAACATCAAGGAGATGCTTGCCGCATGGGAGCGCGAATATCCGGGACGCAGCCAGACCATCTTTACCGCAATGCAGAACATCGTTCCTTCGCATTTGCTGGACAGCGGGCTGTTCGATTTCAGGAACATCAGGTTCGGCCAGCCTCAAGCCGACGGTGATGTGGTATTTGATCAGGAGGCTTGATCTTCCGGCCACGCGCATGCGGCCTGTTCGCTATAACTATCGTCTGTGATATGCTTGTTTCAGATGAAATAGAATAAATCGGATTTGCGCGATATTCACTCTTGAATGTGGATTTCCCGCGGACTTGCCGCTTATCCGGATCGACCTGACGTATATACATTTAGGAGTGAAGTTATGTTTTTTCGCCGAATTCTTGCACTTTCCCTGCTTGCCTTCAGCACCACGGTTCTGGCTGATGCCTTTGATATCAACATGAACGACACCAGCGTCCAATTACAGTACGGCGCTTCGATGGGCAAAGACACACTAGGCAGATCCGAGCTCCACCTGGGATATCTGTACGCCAAGGAAAAAAATTCGTTCCTGGATCTGGGGTTTCAGGTGAAGGACGAATTGGGCAGCAATGCACCCGGGGTCACTGTTGGATTCGGCCTGAAGGGTTTATATGCCGATTCAAAGAACTATAGTGCCAGCGCGATGGCAATAGGCGGATTGGTGCGCTACGCACCGTTTACCGACACGCGTTTCGGTATTGGCGGCATGGTATATTTGTCCCCGAATATCGTTACTTTCGGCGATGCCGACCGCTTTATCGAAACCGGCGTTAAACTGGATTATGAGGTCATACCGCAAGCGGTTGTCTATCTGGGATATCGCAAGATCGAATTCAAGCTTACCTCGGGCTCAGATGCGACACTGAACGAAGGTGCAATGATCGGTCTCACAATGTCGTTTTAACGGGATATCAGCCGCGGCAATATAGCTGCTGATTTGTAACGACCGGCAATCCGTTCACACTGCCGCTATCTTGAAAACCACCTTGCGCACCTGCCCTGCGGAAACCAGCGGTGCATGTGCATCCTCAGGGAAGAAGATGCAGAACGCGCTTGGCGGCGTGGCGATCCATGTTGCAGGCGCATCGTGGAAGAACCGGATGTCCCGCTCCGCGCTGTAATCGCTCACCGGGTCGCGGCATTCCGACAGAGCCTTCCAGCCCATCTCATCGGTTCCTTCCAGTACCAGTTGGATGTCGATGTATCGCCTATGGCATTCCAGTTTTGCTTCTGCTCGGGTGCGTCCGGGCATATGTTCCACGATGGCGAGCAGGTCCTCGCCGATGATCGGATAACAACCCGGTGCGAGCGACAGCAGATCGGTGTTGCGTACGTATTCGAATGCGCGCGGGAACAGCGGATGCAG
>JBARHM010000061.1:0-1766 GCA_049799235.1 Gallionella sp. | reverse complement strand
ACTCACTCCCGGAAATCTACTTTCCCCGGCCAGCGACAGGTGCAACCTCGCAAAGCAGGCGTGCTGAGAAGAGGGGATCGGGTCCACCTCCTGACCGCGGCGCTCTCTTTTTCGCACAGACCGCTCAGCGAGAGACGCCCACTTAAAGGCGAAAAAGTCAGCGGGCAGGAGGGGGACCCGACCACCTCTCCCTACGACTCGTCCGAGGTCTGCTCGATCTCCTGGGCCAGCTCCTCGAGCTCCTCGGCGAAGGAGGGGCCGAAGCCCTCCACCGGAGAATCGGCGCCGTCCACTCCCAGCTCGGCTTCCAACTCTTCCTCGTCGAGCAGCCCTTCCTCACTCGGAGGCTCGATCGCCACCGCGGGCTCGACCGCCAGCGTCCGGTAGTGCTTGAGCCCGGTCGCGGCTGGGATCAGCTTGCCGATGATCACGTTCTCCTTCAGGCCCACGAGTCTGTCGCGCTTGCCCTCGAGCGCCGCGTCGGTGAGCACCTTGGTCGTCTCCTGGAAGGAGGCCGCGGAGAGGAAGGACTCGGTCGCCAGCGAGGCCTTGGTGATGCCGAGGATGACCTCCTCGCCTTTGGCCGGCGTGCCGCCCTCTCCCTTGGTCTTCTTGTTGAGCCGTTTGAGGTTGCCACGGTCTTCGAGCTGGCCCGGCAGCAGGCTGGTCGAGCCCTTCGACTCGATCCGCACCTTCTTCAGCATCTGGCGGACGATCACCTCGATGTGCTTGTCGTTGATGTCGACGCCCTGGGCTCGGTAGACCTTCTGCACCTCTTCCACCAGGTAGAGCTCGGTGTCGGTGCGGCCGCGGATCGCCAGCAGGTCGGCCGGGTACAGCGAGCCCTCGTTGAGCTGCTGCCCGACCTCGACCTTCTCGCCGTCGGAAACGTGCAGGCGGGTGCGCGCCGGGAAGCTGTGCGCGTACTCCTCGCCACTCGACTCGGTGACGATCACCTTCAGCGCTTTGTCGGTCTCCTCGATCGAGACCTTTCCCGCAGCCTCGGCCATCTGCGCCAGCCCCTTCGGTTTGCGCGCCTCGACCAGCTCGACGATGCGCGGCAGGCCCTGGGTGATGTCCTGGCCCGCGACACCGCCGGTGTGGAAGGTGCGCATGGTCAGCTGGGTGCCCGGCTCGCCAATCGACTGGGCGGCGATGATCCCCACCGCGTCGCCGATGTTCACCGTGAAGCCAGTCGCTGGAGCAACTCCATAACAAGCGCGGCATACGCCCGATTCGGCGTCGCACTTCAGGGTCGAGCGCACCGGCACCGCGATCTCCTCATCGCCGAATGCCTCGGCGATCGCCTCGACATCGGCGAGGGTGATCTCCTGATTGCGTTTCAGTAGCTCACGCCCACGCTTGGTTTCGAATTTTTTCGCCGCCAGGCGACCGAGGAGATTGTCGTTGAGCGAGTTGTCGTCCTTGCGAAGCGGCATCTCGATGTGGTCTTTGGTTTTGCAGTCCTCCTCGCGGACGATCACGTCCTGGGCGACGTCGACCAGGCGCCGGGTCAGGTAGCCGGAGTCGGCTGTGCGCAGCGCCGTGTCGGCGAGCCCCTTTCGCGCGCCGTGGGTGGAGATGAAGTACTCCAGCACCGAGAGGCCCTCCATGAAGTTGGCCTTGATCGGCCGCTCGATGATTTCCCCTTTCGGGTTTGCCATCAGGCCGCGCATCCCGGCCAGCTGGCGGATCTGTTTGAAGGAGCCGCGGGCGCCCGAGTTGGCCATCATGTAGATCGGGTTCAGTTCGTCGAGGTTGTCCTC
>JBARHM010000060.1:0-3771 GCA_049799235.1 Gallionella sp. | reverse complement strand
GTGGTGAAGTTCGTGAACGACATCCTGAAAGTGCCGCCGACCCGCGCATCCATGTGATGGACCTTGCAGGTGAAACCGTATGGTGGCAGCCACTTTGCCATTGCGTCCGCGTCCAGGAAGGCCTTATAGATGCGCTCCGGTTTTGTACGGAGTACCCGATGAAGCCGGATGGTGCCAGTCGTCATGGTTTATTCTCCTTTCGATTCACTGGTCGGTGAGGTTGCCTGCCTCACACTAAATCAATTCGACTCCGGTACCTTTCGTTTTTCGTGCCTTCGGCTCAATGCTCCCGCCGCCAAATCAGGGCGCCGTTCTTCCACACTTCCTTGACACGATGATAGGGCACGCTGTGCACGACACCATCCTCGTCCGTCACGTCGAAGCAGAAATGGCTGCCCGGCTCCTGCTGCATTTCATTTAACGGCACATACACCAGTTCGCCGCGCACATGGTCGAGGTAGCCGATCCTGAATTCGCCGCGCCCGAATTCCGGGTCCCAGTGGATGCGATTCAGCAATTCGTGCAGCGGGATCATGCGTTCCTCCCTTGGCTGATCCAGACAAATGCGATGCAGACCCCATTAGCTCAACCAAAGTAATCCTATTTCCAGCGATACCCTACGCTAAAACGGAATGCAGACAATTTTGTATTTGCAAACCCAGACCATTCCACTGTTGCAGAGTCAAGCTGCCCCATCACGTACAATCCGCCATCCGGCTTTTCCCAGCCCGCTACCAGCCCTGCGCCACCGCCAGATCCTGACAACGATATTCCTCCACCTGAGAGCACCTCTGAATATCTGCCCAGATGTCCGCCGAAGAATACGTCTCCCGCCCAGAATCTGAGCTGTACGCCCAATATGCCATGGCCAGCAGTAACTCCGGAAGCACTTGTAGATTCCCCTGATGTCATCAGAAAGGGGCTGATCGAAAATTTATCCGAGATGGCGAACTGGTAATCCAGTCCGAGACTCAGCCCGGAAGAGCTATATGAACTACAACCAGCACATTGATCTTCCATGTTGTGGCTGGCGAAGCCTGCATTCAAGCCGAATCCATTCTTTGGTTCCGCCACTGCTGTGCCAGTAAGTAATGCGAACAGCATGGCTGTATTTAGAAGCAAATTACTTATTTTCATGGTTCTTTTCCCTGTGTTTATAAAATGAAGCCTTTGCAGGCTAAAGTGATCCTGCGACATGGTACAACTTGCCCATGCCATTCCCATGCCATTCCTAAAACAATTCGACCCCGGCGCTTTTGGGATTGGGGAAACTATTGCGATGCTGACCCTTTAATCTCTTTAATCTTTCTTTAATCTTTAATCCGCGAGACGGTCAACGTTTGAGCTCAGGCCACTGCTCGTCAGGGCCGAGGCGCCTGCAGCGAATCGTTAGCCGCCGTTCGGTTCTGCCGGACCAACGAAAGAACGAACCGAAAATACCTGACGCCGTGGCGCATGGGCAACTCAGCCTCTTGCTGGAACCCGAGCGAACGATAGATGTACTGTGCCGACTGCATAAGTTCGCTGGTAAATAACCCGATTGAGGCCGCTTTGTCATTACGTGCCCTGGCAATGCATGCAGCCGTTAACTCTTTGGCGATGCCTTTGCCTCGATGTTGTGGATGAACGGCCAAAAGCAGAATCGACGCCATGTCTGGTTCGAAGATGGATGGATCGCCGCTCCCCGGCGGGCCGTACGCGACAGAACCGACAATCTCACCGCCGATGCGGACCACGAGAAACTCGGAAACACTCGTCCTCTCCTCGATGTTTTGGAGGTTCTTCTGCATGGCATCCCAAGAACCAGGCAGAAGACGGGTTGCAAACTCCTCGTAGGCCTTTACGTTAAGCTTGGCGATTGAAGAAAAGTCTTCCTTTCTTGCGGCTTCGATCACGAGAAGGCCTCCGAATGTCATGTGAACCTCACGGCCTATGGTGCCGGTGGAATGATTGAGTACAGCGCGTTGCGCAGCGCGAGGTCGCGCGGGTCGCCGGTCAGCGAGGTACCCATCCCGCTGGTGACGTAGGCGTAGCCGATGCCGGCCTTCGGATCGGCGAAGCCGAGCGAGCCGCCGACGCCACCGCCTGCAGGCACCTCGAAGTTGCGGGCATAGATACGCTGAGCGTCGTGAGAAAGCATGGAACCGGCAAGTGCCCGAACGATGTTCGAGTGCGGATTCAGCACGGCGAGCGTCACCCGGAACGGAAATCCAAGCAGCCTCGCGACCAGGCTTGGGCTCGCAAGCGTCGCCAATCGGGAGTTCGGGATAGCCTCGGGCAGACGGATGTAGAAGTCGAGCCCCAACGGCGTGGCGATCTCGTCCTGAAAGAACTGCCCCAGGCTGCGATGCCGCGGATCGATGCGGCGCAGCAACTCGCTTTCGTAATAGCCGAGCGTGATCGCGTGATAGGCCTGCCGCGTGCCCGGCTCCCAGGCGGGTTTCTGGCGAGCCAGCACGACTGCCAGACGATCGAGGTCGGCAATCAGGCTCCGATCCGCCTGCTCATCGAAAGCAAACAGGCCCGCCTGGTGAGCCAGCAGTTGGCGGACGGTGATGGTTTCCTTGCCCTGCTGGGCAAACTCCGGCCAGTAGGTGGAGACGCGCTGCTCGTAGTCGAGCCAGCCCCGCGAATGAGCCACCGCCAGCGTCATCGCCGCCAGGCCCTTGGTGGTCGAGTAGACCAGAACCATGGTGTCTTCTTGCCAAGGCTCACCGGTCGCCTTGTTCCGCACACCGCCCCACAGATCGACGACCTTTTCGCCGCGGTGGTATACGCAACACGCGCCGCCCAGTTCGTGCCGCCGGGAAAAATTTTCGGCAAATACATCCCGCACGGCCCCAAAGCCCGCGCTCACATGCCCTTCAATACGGATTTGTTGTGATGCTTTCATGGGCAGACCTCCTCTATCCACTCAAGCTCGCGTAAGCAACAACATGGGGACATAGTGAGTTCACCCCATTTGCTGTCCCCAAGTCATTCCTGGTGACTGCGGTACAGCGCATCGGGAATCCACCATTCCTCCAGCACCTGCATGGCGAAATCCCTGTTCGCCGAATCTTCACCGAACGCTACCTCTTCCAGAAACGCCACGATAATATCCTCTTGCTCTGCAGTGAGCGAAGCGAGCCGCGGCGGTTCCCTGTCCGGCGGGCGCAGATTATGCAGCAGGCCTTCCACCGCCATCTTGGGATCATCCATGTGCCGGAAACTATAGTCGATCAAGTGCGGCAGGTAGTGCCGCCAGGATGCGGGGTCGAGATAACCCAGCCCCCAGAAAGTGTAAGCCTCAAGGTACGCATCTGTCAGCTTGTCGAGATCAGGATCAGGCGCTGGAACCAGGTCATAGCTGTCCTCTGCGTATCCGCCGCGCAGTGTCATCCGGGGAGCGGCCAGCACATCGGCATGAAACGCCTCGATGGCTCTGCGGCTTATCTCGGAACGAACACTTTCATTTTGCATGATTGGTATCAGTATCCTTAACTGCCATTTTCTTCAGCCCACGCAAGAAAAATCTCAAGGATATGCTCCAGCTTGTTCTCATCCCCCGCGCCATGCCACACGCCATCTTCACTGCGGCAACTCATCCAGTCCGGACCTTGGGCAAAACGCCGGGCATCCACCCCTTCCGCGATTTCGGTGAAGGCCCGCGATTCCAATGGCGTTCCTACAAGATTGATCTTTACCCACCACCCCGGATTATCACAAGACTGAATGCTGATACCGGACGCATGCTCCCATTCACCATTGCATTGACGTGAATACCAGGCC
>JBARHM010000059.1:0-2103 GCA_049799235.1 Gallionella sp. | reverse complement strand
CTTCCAGGGGGAGAACTTCGACCACAACCGCCGGCTCGTCGGGCGGGTCGAGGCGATCGCGCGCGAGAAGGGCGTCACGCCGTCCCAGCTGGTCCTGGCGTGGCTTCTCGCCCAGGGGGCCGACGTCGTCCCGATCCCCGGCACCAAGCGGATCGCGTATCTGGAGGAGAACCTGGGCGCGCTGTGCGTCCGGCTGTCCGCCGACGACCGCGGGCGGATCGACGAGGCCATGCCCTCGGGCGCGGCGAAGGGTGGTCGCTACCCCGACGCGCAGCTCCGCGGCGTCTACCTCTGAAACGAGGACACGATCGCATGATCGAGCGTCGTCGGTTTCTCGGCACAGTCGGTCTGGCCCTCCTCGCCGCCCCGCTCGACACCGACGCGCAGCCGACGGGGGCGGCCCACCGGATCGGTTTCCTGGGCGGCGCTTCGGCACCCGGATACGCGCCGCTCATGGAGGCATTCGTCCTCGGCCTTCGAGATCACGGATACGTCCCAGGCAAGAACATCACGATCGAGTACCGCTGGGCTGACGGCGAGTACGATCGGCTGCCCGCCCTCGCCGCGGAGTTGGTCCGTCTGAAGGTCAACATCATCGTCACGCAGGGGACCCCCGCGGCCTTCGCGGCGAAGGGGGCGACGCCGACCATCCCCATCGTGATGGCCATCGTCGGCAATCCCGTCGAGAGCGGAATCGTCGCAAGCTACGCGCGACCCGGCGGGAACGTCACGGGCTCGTCCTTCTTCTGGGGTGAGCTCAACGCGAAGCGGCTCGAGTTCCTCAAGACGCTCGCTCCGGGTCTCACCCGAGCGGGGGTCCTGATCAATCCTGACAATCCAGCGATGGTGTCGCTCCTGGGCGAGATGGAGCAGAGGGCCCAGGCGCTCAAGGTCAGCCTGCAACCCCTGAAGGTGCGGCGTCTCGACGAGCTGGATGCCACGTTCCAGCTCGCCCGGAAGCAGACTGAGGCGGTGGCGGTGGTCGAGGATGGCCTGTTCCTGCCCAACGGCGGACGCATCGCCGAGCTCGCGGTCAAGAGCCGGCTGCCGTGCATCGGCTTCCGGGAGTATTGCGAAGCCGGAGGCCTGCTGGCGTACGGAGTGGACTTTCCGGACATCTGGCGCCAGGGGGCCGTGCTGGTCGACAAGATCTTCAAGGGCGCGAAGCCGGCGGACCTGCCCATCCAGCAAGCGACACGGTTCGAGCTGGTGATCAACCTCAAGACCGCGAAGGCCCTCGGGCTGGCGATTCCGCCGTCCGTGCTGGCCCGGGCGGATCAGCTGATCGGGGAGTGAGCGCGCCATGATCGAGCCGGGTGCTCTGCCCTCGCCGCTCACGGGAACGGCACTTCTCGTGATCGACATGCAGGTCGGCCTCTTCGGGGCGGACACGCCCCGGCACGATGCGGAGGGCGTCGTCGACCGGATCAACGCCCTCGCGAGGGCGGTCCGCCGGGAAGGGGGGGCCGTCATCTTCATCCAGCACGACGGACCTCCGGGTGACGTGTTCGAGCCAGGGCGTGAGGGGTGGAAGATCCTCCCGTCGCTAGAGCGGGAGGAAGGCGACCCGGTGGTGCACAAGAGCGCCTGCGACGCCTTCTACCAGACGGACCTGGCGGAGATGCTCCAGAAGCACGGGGCGACGCGCTTGATCGTCACCGGCTGTGCCACGGATTTCTGTGTGGACACCACCGTGCGCGCCGCGGCCAGCCGTGACTACGTGGTCGTGGTGGCCGAGGACGGACACACCACGGCGGACCGGCCGCACGTGGACGCGGTATCCGTCATCCGGCACCACAACTGGCTCTGGCAGAACCTCATCCACCCGAGGACGCGGATCCTGGTGATCCCCGCCGTCGCCGTGGTCGCGCTGATCGAGTCAGAGCCACGAGCCACGGACGGGGTCACTCGATGATCCTGCTCGCGCGGCCGAGGATCGACTGGGGGATGGTGAGGCCGAGGACCTTCGCCGCTCTGAGGTTGACGATCAGCTCGAACTTGGTCGGCTGCTCTATCGGCAGGTCGGTCGGCTTGGCGCCCTTGAGGATCCGGTCCACGTAGGTCGCGCTCCGCCTGGCCAGATCGAAGTAGTCAGGGCCATAG
>JBARHM010000058.1:0-2305 GCA_049799235.1 Gallionella sp. | reverse complement strand
GCATCATCCTGCCCCAAACGACTATATTCATCATGGAGCGTGATCAGCCGGTTCGCCTTGCCCAGCGCATTGGCGTGGTAGCTGGACCAGCGGTAGTCCTGTGGCTTCATCACCATGCCCGCACGTACCGGATTGAGTTCGATGTAACGATAGCAGGCCAGCACGTAGTCCTCGGTCTGGGTGAGGCAGGAGCGGAACCGTCCTTCCCATAGCGTGCCGCTGCGCCGGTAGGTGCGATTGATGTACTGCACATAGCGCTGGCCGAGGTGTTTCATCATCATCGACACACTGTCCGCACGCTGCGGGGTAAGCAGCAGGTGCACGTGACTGGTCATCAGCACGTAAGCGTGGATGGCGCAACCGAACCTGGTTGCAAATTCTTCCAGGAAGTGCAAATAGAACTGATAATCCTCCTCGGCATAAAAACATACCGAGCGATTGTTGCCGCGCTGAATAAGATGCCAGGGGATTCCGGGAATGGAGAGGCGGGCGCGACGTGGCATAGGGATCAGTTCTTGGTCAAAACACGGGTATGTTAGCAGATAAACGTGGTCTGTCCCCTATTACTCGGACAGGTTGCCTAACGCCAGGGGGATGTTGCCGTGTATCCAGTCTGCAGACAACAAGGATCCGGGCCCGGTACCCGCAAAGGAGATGATGATGTCGTTTGGATTGGCGATGTTTTGGAAGGAAATCGCTTCAAATCCATCTGCCCCAGTAAACTGTGGGTAATCTGGATTATTTGGCACATGCGCATAATCCATCCAGCCATCTGGAACTGGAAACCAGTTCATTTTGTTGCGCGTTGTTTGGTATGCCAAACCTGACATCACTGCATATTCAATTGCGGTTGCCATAGTTATCTCCCTATCAATTTGGTTGGTTGGCTATTCAATCCTTAAGCATTATTTTTCGACTGTTGGTTTCATTGGAATGGGTGGTTTAAAGCTTCGATAGCGCTGCGAGTTCCAGTCTGGGCAAAGCTGGCTTTCCGCCATCGCCTCCCGCAGGATGGTTTTATATTCGGGCGTGCTGATGTCGTGGTTCACTGCGTTGACCCCTTCTACCGTGTAAAAGGATTCCAGCAATTTCGCCGCAGGTTTGCCGACAATGACATTGGCATGGGTGCCGATTAACTCTGGCGGCAACTCAGCCAGGGTGATGCGCTGCCATTGCTCGTTCTCGTACTTGAACAATATCTGCGGCGGATTGGGTCTGCCCCATTTGTTATAGGCGATGCACCCCGCCGGGTAGGTGGCGATGTAAGGCACGCCCTTCACGACATCCAAACGGATCAGGTTCAGGCTGTTCGGTTCCGGTTGTGAATTGTCGTAATCGGTTTTCCAGGTGATTTTTTTGTTCGCGCCGGGCAGGTCGAATGTCACCGTTACATCAAGTGCCGCACGCTCCTGGCTTTCAATCGCGGGATACCCGCCAAGGTTGTAATGACGTTCTGCAATAATCTTGCTGCCGTCATGCAACAACACTTCTTCTTTCCAACTCATCGTGTGTCCGAACAATCCCGCATCCGCATTCATGCTCACCCCCATCATCAACAGCAATCCCAGTTTCGCCAGTTGCTTCTTCATTTCGTTGTTGATATTCATGCTGCGCTCCTGTTTTGTCCGGTTATCATTCAGTATCACCTTGATGCATCCGTGCGTTGTTTACAACTCCTTCGCCTTCTCCAACTCTTCCACCCGCTTGGCCAACCCGGCAATCTGGCCCTGTTGTTTGGCATAGACGCTGACCAGTTGCTTGGCGGTGTCGGCCAGCGCTTTCACGGCGATGGTGAGTTCGTCTTTTTTGGAGTTGACGTGGTCGATGCGCATCATCACCAGTTGTGCGACTTCTTTCGGATCGCTGATGACGCGATTGGGCGCTTCTCCGTTGATTTTGGTTTTCCTGGTCTGGGTTGATGCCCGGGTTGTTGGGTTTTCTGCGGGTGTGGTTTTGCTCATGGTTTTATTTGCTCAGGACGGTTGATAAGTTGATGGTGCGGTTCGTTTTTGTATCTATCGTTATTGGTAACTGTCGTCTTCAATCTAAAGTGTCGGGTGGCCTTGAACAGGCGTGAAAAAGCCTGCTCGTATATACGAGCAGGCTGGAATCATCGGCACAATAAACCCCTTCATATCGCCCCCCCGAGCAGATATTTCGACAATGCGTGGTTACATTTTGGATTTTGCGTCGCGCCGGTTATATGTTCTGCTTTTTTGGGTGCGGCAGTTTTATCGCGCGAGCGGGAATGACTGTAGCACAGGACTTATTTTAGCTGAGAGTTTTTTGGTAGGGAGATGGAAAC
>JBARHM010000057.1:0-5092 GCA_049799235.1 Gallionella sp. | reverse complement strand
ATGTCCTTGTCGAAGCGCGCTTCGAGCTGCTTCTCCAGATATGCATAGATCTTCGGGATCTCGGTCAGGAAGGTGTAGCGGTAATACTCGAGCCCGTTTTTGATTTCGTCGCGCACGGTCAGTTTGGAGGTACGCAACATTCGCGTTTGCCACAGGATCAGCACAAATCGGTGCAGGGCTTCCTCGTTGTCGGCCAGTTCATCCGGTGTCATGACCACCCGATCGCGATCGGACAGCAGGCTGGAAATGATCAACTGGCAATCGAGGATACTTTTGCGCTGTACCTCGGTGGGGTGTGCGGTCAATACCGGCGAGACCAGCGCGCCGTCAAGGAAGGACTGCAAGGCTTTCTTGCCGATATCCCTGGCCTGAATGCGCTCCATCGCCAGCAGCAGGCTGCCATCTTTCGGTTGGCTGCCAGCCTTGAGGTGGGCGCGATGCCGGCGATTGTGATGCAGGTCTTCGGCGATGTTGGACAACTGGGAAAAGTAGCTGAAGGCTCGAACCACCAACAGGGTTTCGCCGGGTGAAAGCGCTTCCAGCATCTGCTCCAGTTGCTCGCCGTCACGCTCATCCTGCGTCTTGCGAAAACGCACCGCAGTTCGACGCACGTTCTCGATCAACTGGAATGTTTCCTCGCCTTCCTGTTCGCGCAACGTGTCGCCGAGAATTCGGCCCAGCAAACGAACATCTTCGCGCAATGGCACGTCCTTGCTGGAAATATCGGTAGTGGCGGAAAATAAATTCATCACAATATCGGGACAAAAGTACGGCGCATCTTACGGGCATCTCGAAAAATCCGTTCAAACCGCGCTGGTGGTGAAAAAACTGGCTCAAAATGCTCGTTTACCCCGCGTAAACCGCATCTTGCGACACGTTACTGGTAGAACTACTAGCCATTCGACTAGGCGAGCAAACAGCTTTGCATAGCCATTCGGCTAAGTCACCAAAATACGGTGACATAAGCCGCTGGTTAACACTCGCCAAGTCGCTGGTTATGGCGAAGCCAGCCGATTGCGGGAGCAAATGCAGGCCGCTCTTTCCGAACCGGATGCTTCGCAACACCGTGTCAGAGCGGCTACATTTTCACCAGTCTTTGCCTTGCCATCATCGGCTTGAACGAATTTTTGAGACACCCTTATGTTAGAATGCGCCGCGAAATATCAATAAATAATCAAGGAAATCCGATGAGCCAGAAATCCCCGACTGCACCATCCCGTTTAGTGATCGCATCGCGCGAAAGCGCGCTGGCGATGTGGCAAGCACAATATATCCGTGACAGGTTGCGCGCATTATATCCGCAAACCGAGGTCAGTATATTGGGTATGACTACTCAGGGCGACCAGATTCTTGAGGTGACTCTGTCCAAGATCGGCGGCAAAGGACTGTTCGTCAAAGAGCTGGAAGCCGCGCTGGAAGACGGCCGCGCCGACCTTGCCGTGCATTCCCTGAAAGACGTGCCGATGAATATGCCCAAAGGTTTTGTGCTGGCTGCAATCGGTGAACGTGAGGATCCGCACGATGCTTTCGTGTCGAACAAACATGAAAACCTTGCTGCGCTGCCCGCCGGCAGTGTGGTGGGTACTTCCAGTCTGCGCCGCGAAAGTCAATTGCGCGCGCGCTTCCCGCATCTCAAGATCGAGCCGTTGCGCGGCAACGTCCAGACCCGTTTGCGCAAGCTGGATGAAGGGCAATATGCCGCCATCATCCTGGCCGCTGCCGGATTGAAGCGTTTGGGACTTGGTCAGCGAATTCGCGCGCTGATCACCAGTGAGGATAGTCTGCCCGCAGTCGGACAAGGAGCGTTGGGGATAGAATGCCGCACCGATCGAGCTGATGTGATCGCCTTGCTGCAACCTCTGCATCACCCCGACACTGCGGCCTGCGTAATGGCGGAACGCGCCCTGAGCCGGGCGCTGGCAGGGAGCTGTCAGGTTCCGCTGGGCGGCTTCGCAGAGGTCAGGGGTGGCAAGCTGCGACTGCGCGGTTTTGTCGCCAGCCCCGATGGCAAGCGCATGACCAGCTCGGAATTGATTGGCGACATCGGCAACCCGGAAGCGCTTGGAAACAAAGTTGCCGACGCGCTGCGTGCCCAAGGTGCGGATGAGATCCTTGCTGAACTTGCCCTCTGACCAGCACAAAATACGGTTGTGCTTCCACCAGACTGTTGCGTTTAACCCCGGCAGGAAATGACTAAAGACCTTGCGCTGACCGGACTCAAGATCGTCGTTACCAGGCCGCGGGAACAGGCTGTGCAATTGGCGCAGCGTATTGAACATGCCGGGGGCATCCCGCTGTTGTTTCCGTTGCTGGAAATTGCGCCCGTGCAAGACACCCGGGTCCTGCATGAACAGATCGCGCGCCTGCCGCGATTCGACCTCGCCATATTCATCAGTCCGAATGCAGTGCGCCACGGCATTGCCGCGATAAGGGCAGTGGGGGAAATTCCTGCAGCATTGAAGATCGCCACGGTCGGGCAGGGTAGCGCGAAGGCGTTACGCGAATCGGGCATCACCAACGTCATCGCACCTGCCGAACGTTTCGACAGCGAGGGCCTGCTTGAATTGCCGGAACTGCAGGACGTATCAGGCTGGCACGTGATGATATTTCGCGGTGATGGCGGACGTGAATTGCTGGGCAATATCCTCAGCGAACGCGGCGCGACCGTTGAATATGCAGCCTGCTATCAACGCAGTAAACCACAACAGGATATCGGGGCCCTGGTCAGTGCTGCGCCTGATGCAATTACCGTGTCAAGCAGTGAGGCGCTAGGGTATCTGTGGCAAATGCTGGATAGCGGATCGCAAGTTGCCCTGCTTGACACACCGTTGTTCGTGCCGCATGAGCGTATTGCCGAGTTGGCTCGTCATCAGGGTTGGCATCAGATATTGCTGACAGGTTCGGGAGATGATGGTTTGTTGTCATCTTTGGGGGCATGGAATAAAGGGATAGCTGGTAAGGAATAGAATGTCTAACCTTGCTGCCACGCACTTCCGTACTATAATTTTGTCTCGATCCGTTACTTTGCCGCCAGCTATGTATTTTTTCTAAAGGATGCAGCATGAACGATCAACCCCCGAATGATAAGCAGTCACCACAGCAAGCTGATGGTCAGGATGCAACTGCAAAGCCAACTCCGGAACACGATACCAGGAACACGGATTTTTTTTCTCGCATCAGCATCACGCAGTTGACCCTTGTGATAATGGTGGTGTTGTTCATGTGGCAATGGCTGGAAGGGCGGCGCATCGTTGACGATATACAACAGCAACTTGCAAAAAAAATTGACGAGATGGATAACAGCAGCAAAGCCAATCGTCAGTTGCTGACGCAGAGCCAGGACCAGGTCAACGAACTGTCTATCAAGATGGCGACGCTCGAAACGCGTTATGCCGAGCTGCAAAATCAGCGCGGCACGCAGGGAAATATGAATAACGACCTTTCGGTGAGCCGCGATGAGACTGCGCTGGCTGAAGTCGAGCAGATGCTTCTGAACGCTGCGCAGCAATTGCAAACGTCGGCAAACGTGAGGGCCGCCCTGATCTTCATGCAGAGTGCAGATGCGCGCGTGCAGCGCATGAATCGGCCAGCATCCAGGGACTTGAGCGGGATCATAGGCAGGGATATGGACAAGCTTCGCGCATTGCCCGTCGTGGATATCACTGGCATCAATCGTCAGCTCAATAAGCTGATCGCTGCAGTCGACGGGTTGCCGCTGGCTTACCAGCAACGAACGGCAGACGAAAAGCTATTGATGGAACCACTAGCCATTCGACTAGGCGAGCAAACAACGCCCGCCAAGTCGCTGGTTATGTCAGGGCACCCGAGTGTACCGAACACGAAGCCCCCACAAGGGGAGCGCCGCGATGTGCCCGACGGTGTCGCCGTTACCCCCCAGGTGGTTTCTCCCGAGGACGAAACAAGAGGCGAAAGGCTGCTGCGTGAAATCTGGCAGGAGATGAAGCAACTGGTAGAAATCGAAAACACCGGCAGGGACGAGATTCCCCTGCTGCATCCTGATCAGCAATTTTTTCTGCGCGAGAATCTCAAGCTGCGCCTGCTTTCGGCGCGCATTGCGCTGCTGTCGCGCGATGAAATCGTTTTCAGGCAGGAGCTTAAAAACACCCAGCTCTGGACGGCACGCTATTTTGACACCAAATCCCCGGCCGTATCGGAAGTGTTGGCCGGTATGAAGAAACTGGCCGCATCCAGAATCAGCATCGAATTGCCCGACCTAAGTTCCAGCTTGCAAGCGGTGCGAAACTACCGCTTGAGGACCGAGAAGGCTGCGCGATGAAATTTTTGCTGTGGATCATCGGGTTGTTCGCCGCCGCTGCCGCGCTGACGATCGCATCGCAAAACCCGGCATATGTACAGCTGGTGTATCCGCCCTATCGGCTTGAGGTTTCATTTACGGTATTCATCGCCCTGTCTCTGCTTGCCTTCGTGTTGGGTTATTGGCTGGTGCGACTGATAAGCGCCTTCGTGAGCTTGCCTGACCAGGCGAGGCAATTTCGTCTGGAGCGTGCGCAAGCCAAGGGACGCAAGTTGCTGGACGAGATGCTTGGCGCGTACTTCGAGGGTCGTTATGCCGATGCGGAAATGGCTGCCGGACGCGCCATCAAGAACGGTGAAACTTCCACTCTGTACACTATCATCGCCGCGCGCTCCGCGCATGAACTGCGCGAATTCAAGAAACGCGATGCCTATCTGGCCTCTGCAGATGGCAGGAAGATCGGTGATACCACGATGCGCCTGATGGCGACGACCAAATTCATGCTCGATCAGCACGATCCGGATGCGGCGCTGGATGCCTTGCGGGAAATGCGCACAAGGGGTGTCAAGAGTCATCCAGGCGCTTTGTCTCTGGAACTCAAGGCGCAACAACAGGCTGGTAATTGGGACGAGGTGCTGAAACTGCTTGAGCAGATGGAGAAGCGCGAAGCTATCGATGCAACCGCCGCGGCTCAGTTGCGCCAGCAAGCTTGGCTGAAAAAGATTCGTCAGCAGAAAGATCTGGCGGGACTGAACGTTTGCCTGAAAAATGTACCCCCCGATATCAGGAGACTCAGCAAGTTTTCTGCTACTGCCG
>JBARHM010000056.1:0-12758 GCA_049799235.1 Gallionella sp. | reverse complement strand
TCGGGGTTTGTAACGAATTTGTTCTTTCTTGAAACCCGCGATTGAAAAGTACCGGAAGGTTTCCTCAAATATCCCGGATCCAGATCAATTTGGTGATCGAGCCATTACGTTCGATCAGCGCCTGGATATCCAGTTCGGCACGGGTCATATGGACTTTGCCATTGACCAGGAAGTAATTAGTCGTGACCGAAACCTTGCTGGCTGATGCATAAAAGGATCTGCCCGGCATTCGGTTGATAAAGTCTCCGGGGCTTCGAAAGCTGGCAGTGTTTCTGCTCACTACCAGCGTAGCGGCATCGGCTGGAGAAAGCGTGTCGAATGCGGCGGAAAGCACCTCGGCAGGTGCGGTATTGACATTGATCTGCGAGCCTACCGGCAAGAAGATTACGTATTCCTTCAGCTTGTCGAGCATCTCGGGAGAAAAGCCCGGCACCGCGAGGAGATCTTCCAGTTGCGTCAGTTTTATCGGTTGCGGGGCTGATTGACGACTATTGTTGCCAGTATCGGGATCCGGTTTTTTCAGTGTCGCCGCCATCAACTCTGCTGTTGCTTGAGCCAGTGCCGGATTAAGTTTTTGGTGATATAGCAAGCGGCCGAAAACAGCGACTTCGTCAGGTTTGATGATTCCATCGGGGCACAGATTGGTGAGGTTGTAACGAGCTTGTGCATCGCTGATGCTGCCGGATAGAGTCGTATATAGGATATCTTGATCGGCTTGACCGCTTTCGATATATTGATCGAGCCGCGTCTCCGCAAGCGACACGGCCCACGGCTCGTCCAGATTGTCAACGTTCGAGTATTTTGCATCCTCGCGCAGGATCAGGCCGGCCCAATCGAGCGCACCGCGCAATATCCATTGTTGCTGCAATTGCATCCGCTGGTTCTCGATCGAGCGTACCTGCACCTGCTGTTGCCAGAACAGGCTGGCGACTATCGTGATCGCAAGTGTGGTCAACAACAGCGCTGTGATCACCGCCACGCCGCGCTGCCGGGTCGATGGCACAGTGTGGGATTTCATACCGCCCCCAGCAGAAATATCTTGAGAAGGCCGGTGTCGATTCCGCGCAATCGCAGCGTAACTTCCAGTCCGGTCGGCACCGAACTGTTGGAAGAGCCAGCAGGTTTGGCCGGTAGCGGAGCTTCGTTGCCGGAACGCCAGCCTCCGCTGGACCAGAGTCGCATCGTCATATTGGTTACTTCTGATTGCAGTGTGACCTCCTGTGTCGTATCGGTATCGTTCGTTGCAGCCAGCCATAGCATATCCAGTTCGCGCAAGTCTCTCGTCGCTTTCGACTCGCGTCGTGTCAGCATGCCGTCCCTGACAGCATAGCTTATAACCTGCAACCGTGATGGCTGGTTGTCGGGAAATACCGTGCGAACCAGTATCAACCGTTCCTGCTTGATGGCGATGGGTACCCGATCTGGCATGATGAAGGCACTGGCAAGATGGGCGCAATCGTTCTGCAACTGGGCGAAGGTGAGTTGCATCCCGCGTGTTTGCTCGAGGTCATCGGTCAGCGCAACGCGAGCGCGCACGATGCCATCGAGACCGCGCCAGCCCAGTATCGCGACGAGTCCGAGCACGCTGATGGCGACGAGTAGTTCGACCAGGGTCAAGCCGCGGTGCTTGACCGGTGGCATCAGGGTGAACGTACTGCCATTGTCATCAGGCTTATTGCGCATTTGGCACTGCCTGGGCCAGCTTGATGATACGACGACCGGGATTTTGCGCGTCAAAAACACTTACCTCGACACGGCGGAAATAGGGGTTAGGTGTAGTGAAAACGTTTTCTTCGCAAATCAAAAGCAACTCACCTTGCGGGCAATCGAATTTGCGTTGACCCAGTGCTGGCCATTCATGCGCCAGGCGGATTTGCGCCATGCGGTTTTCAGCCGACCAGGTCGCCATCATCGCAGCACGCAAGTCGCCGCTGTTTTGAGTCAGGCTGCCGACCGCACGCAGACTGGCACCCAACGCGGTGCCGACAATTACCAGTGCCACCATTACCTCGAGCAAAGTGAAGCCGGCACTGCGGTGACCAAGGTGGCGGTGTCTGGATTGGCGGTTTACGCGCATGGGAGTATCTAATAATTCAGAGTTCGCCCGAATGCAAGGCGCGGGAGAAATTTTGAAGCGTCGCATATGGGTTCTATGCAAGCAAGAAATTTTTTCCCGCAACGCAGCAGTTGGGATGAAGTGGTGTAAGCAGGCAAGCCGCGAAGCGGATGCTCGCAAATCTGAGTTATTAGATGCTTCCATGTCATTCGACCACAAAGTGTCCGATCCCTTCGGCACGTATAGCGACATGTGCGTCGCCTATTGTGAGTGTCAGGACAAAAGGCCTGTCTACCGGCTCGCGGCCGAAGACAATCCGCAGAGGGGTTGCTTGCTCTACCAGAGGAGGGTCGATCGTCAATGTAACCGGGATACGTTTGAACTCACGTTCATGCAGCAATTCATCCTGCTGAAGAGCTTGCCAGGTTTTTCCGTCGCGCAGCAGGAAGCGATAACGGTCAGCGTCTGCTTCGAAAGCGATCGGACGGTTGCGCACGATCGCCTCATCGCGTGCAAGTTGCAACAGCAGCGCGATGCGCTGCGCATCGTTCCGCATTACTTTACGCTCGTCCGGCATTGCGTTGAAGGACACCATGCCTAGCGTGATACCGACGATCACTATGACCACCAGCAGTTCCAACAGCGTGAATCCGCGTGACCGCCACCGGCATCGCGCGCTACGACAGGCGCGAGCTGCCTTGATCAAAGAGGGTGTGGTTAGAGATCCCACGAGCCGATATCGGCATCGACGCCGGTTCCCCCCGGCTGACCATCAGCGCCAAGCGAAATAATATCGATCTCACTCCTGATGCCGGGAGACAGATATTGATAGGGATTGGCCCACGGATCCTTTGGCAGCTTGTCGAGATAGCCGCCGGTCTTCCAGCCATCCGCAGCGGGGCCTGTGGTCGGTTTTGTAATCAATGCCTGCAAGCCCTGTTCGGTGGTCGGATAACGCTGGTTGTCGAGCTTATACAGTTTGAGTGCCTGCATCACGGTGGCAATATCCTGCTTGGCCGCGATGATGCGCGCATCATCGGTGCGGCCCATCAGTTTGGGAACAACCAGTGCGGCCAGTATTCCCATGATAACGACAACTACCATGATTTCTATCAGGGTGAATCCGCGTGCAGCACAGGTACGGCGATATGAAACAATATAATCGTTGTGCATGAGACTTGAATTTCAAGGGAAGTTGAATGAAACGCTAGTATAAATCCGAAGCAGGATTCATGTATTGTCTATGAGTGGATGGAATTACAATCCGCTTCCGGGCGGACGTTATTCATTGATTCTTATGCGCGATGCGCAGACTATTCATTGTAAATTCCGCCAAGGACACTATAATGCGCGGTCTTGGGCAACGTCTGATAGACAGATGGACCATTTCCCGTTTTATTTCGAGTGCGGCATCGCCGCATTTTGTATTTTTTGCGAAACGAAAATATGCCGGTTATTACATTACCCGATGGATCGCAGCGCAGTTATGCTCAGCCAGTGACAGTTGCCGAGGTTGCCCTGAGTATCGGTGCGGGCCTGGCTCGTGCAGCGCTGGCCGGCAAGGTGGACGGCAAGATGGTGGATACTTCGCATTTGATTGAAAAAGATGCCGCGCTGGCGATTGTCACCGAAAAGGATGCGGAAGGTGTAGAAGTTATTCGCCATTCCACCGCGCATTTGCTGGCTTATGCGGTGAAAGAGCTATTCCCCGATGCTCAGGTGACGATAGGTCCGGTCATCGAGAACGGCTTCTATTACGATTTTTCCTATCATCGCCCGTTCACGCCTGAAGATCTGGCGGCCATTGAGAAGCGCATGGCGGAACTGGCCAAGCGGGACATTCCGGTGACACGCAAGGTGCTGCCACGTGACGAAGCGGTGAGCTATTTCAAAAGTATCGGCGAGCATTACAAAGCGGAGATCATAGCCTCAATACCTGCGAATGAAGATGTGTCGCTCTATACCGAGGGCGATTTCACCGATCTGTGTCGTGGTCCGCACGTCCCGTCCACCGGCAAGTTGAAGGCCTTCAAGCTGATGAAGCTGGCCGGCGCATATTGGCGAGGCGATTACAAGAATGAGATGTTGCAGCGTATTTACGGCACGGCCTGGGCGAAGAAGGATGAGCTGGATGCCTATCTGCATCAACTCGAAGAAGCCGAGAAGCGCGACCACCGCAAGCTGGGCAAGCAACTGGAATTGTTCCATATGCAGGATTCGTCGCCCGGCATGGTGTTCTGGCACCCCAAGGGCTGGACGCTGTGGCAGGAAGTCGAGCAATACATGCGGCGCAAATTCATCGAGCATGACTATCAGGAAGTGCGCACCCCGACCATCATGGATCGTGTGCTGTGGGAAAAATCAGGTCACTGGGAAAACTACCACGAGAACATGTTTACCACCGCTTCGGAAAATCGCGACTATGCGGTGAAGCCGATGAATTGCCCCGGGCATGTACAGATATACAACCATGGTTTGCATAGCTATCGCGATTTGCCGCTAAGATTGGCGGAGTTCGGATCCTGCCACCGCAACGAGACCTCCGGTTCGCTGCATGGTTTGATGCGGGTGCGCGGTTTCACCCAGGACGATGCACATATATTTTGCACCGAAGAACAGGTGCAGTCCGAGGTCTCGCAGTTCATCGTGATGCTGAACGAGGTATACCGCGATTTCGGCTTTGATGAAGTGCTGGTCAAGCTATCCACGCGCCCGGAAAAACGGGTCGGCTCGGATGAGACCTGGGACAAGGCCGAAGCGGGTCTGGCATCCGCAATGCGGCAGAATAACCTGAAATATGACGTTCAGCCTGGCGAGGGAGCCTTTTACGGTCCCAAGGTTGAATTCACGCTGAAGGACAGCCTTGGCCGGCTGTGGCAGTGCGGTACGATACAACTTGATTTCAATCTGCCGGTGCGTTTGGGGGCGGAATTCGTCGATGAAGACAATAGCCGCAAGCCCCCGGTGATGCTGCATCGTGCGATACTCGGGTCTATGGAGCGTTTCATCGGCATCCTGATCGAGCACCATGCCGGCGCCTTCCCTTTGTGGCTGTCGCCGATACAGTTGGTGCTGATGAATATTTCGCAGGCACAAGAGGAATATGTGACGCAAGTGGCGCAGAAGATACGAGCCGCCGGACTGCGCGTGCAATTGGATTTGCGCAATGAGAAGATTACCTATAAAATACGCGAACATAGCTTGCAAAAATTGCCTTATCAGTTGATCATGGGCGATAAAGAAGTTGCAGGAAATTTGGTGGCCGTGCGTACCCGGAGCGGAGAAGATCTCGGACAGATGACACTGGATGCTTTGCTGAAGCGATTGCAAAGCGAGATCAGGAACGGGTAGCACGGCTTACATATTGTTTAAGTGGAGATATCGCAATAGCACAAGATAAAACGCAGCGCATGAATGAGATGATCACCGCACCCCAAGTGCGACTCATTGGTGTCGAAAAAGAACCCCTCGGGATTGTTGCCATCGCAGAAGCATTGCGTATGGCGGATGAAGCAGAGTTGGATTTGGTAGAGATCTCGCCGTTGGCGGATCCGCCGGTTTGCCGCATCATGGACATCGGCAAATTCAAATATGCCGAAAGCAAGAAGCTTCATGAAGCCAAGCTCAAGCAAAAGCAGATCCAGATCAAGGAGATCAAGTTCCGCCCGGGTACCGATGAAGGAGATTACAACATCAAGTTGCGAAATTTGATCAAGTTTCTGGACGAAGGCAACAAGGCCAAGATCACGCTGCGTTTTCGCGGTCGTGAAATGGCTCACCAGGAAATCGGCATGCGCTTGATCGAGCGCGTCAAAGGTGACTTGGAGGAGCATGGGGTGGTCGAGCAGTTTCCCAAGATGGAAGGCCGCCAGATGGTGATGGTGTTATCGCCAAAATCGAAGAAAAAAGAAAAGGAAATCAAGGCCGTCAAGCCAGATAATGCAGTCAAGGAAGTTAAAGCAGTTAAAGCTGTTAAAGCTGTTAGAGCAGATAAGGCAGTCAAGGAAGAATAAGCAGGAGTTGTTTCGGCAGCAAGGGATGGCCGGGATGATGCAGCAAACAGTCCCGATAAAAAGTGGTGTATGGGTAGTCAAGATTTTCCATTGGAAAACACCTGCCACCATAACTTAAGGAGCAGTCATGCCAAAAATGAAGACCAAAAGCGGAGCGGCCAAGCGTTTCAAGATTCGCGCCGGCGGTAGCGTCAAGCGCTCGCAAGCATTCAAACGTCATATCCTGACCAAGAAGACCACCAAGAACAAACGTCAGTTGCGCGGCACGACTGAAGTCCACGCAACCAATACAGCATCGGTTCGCGCCATGATGCCTTACGCATAAGGAGTAGATCATGCCAAGAGTTAAACGTGGAGTAGTAGCGCGCGCCAGTCACAAGAAGGTTCTCGAGCTGGCCAAGGGTTATCGCGGTCGCCGCGGTAATGTCTACCGTATCGCCAAAGAGGCGGTGATGAAAGCGGGTCAATATGCCTATCGCGATCGCCGTCAGAAGAAGCGCCAGTTCCGCACCTTGTGGATTGCACGTATCAACGCGGCTGCACGGGAGCAGGGCATGAGCTATAGCGTGTTCATGAACGGCCTCAAGAAAGCTTCGATCCAGATAGACCGCAAGGTGTTGTCGGACATCGCTGTGTTCGACAAGGCGGCGTTTGCACAATTCGTGGTTCAGGCTAAAGCCAGCCTCGGCGTTTAAGCAGGATCGTTTAAATAAAAAGGAGGCTGCAAGCCTCCTTTTTTGTTTCTGATGTTCAGTATGGATTTTGGTATATTTATTTCTGGTGTCAGGGATGGAAGAACTCCAACAAATTCTCGATCAGGCTCTCAAGCAGTTCGCTGATACAGCCGTTGAGGCCGAATTAGAGCAGGTCAAGGCGCGTTATCTGGGCAAAGAGGGCAGCCTGACTGTCCTGCTCAAAGGCTTGGGCAAGCTCTCTGCGGAACAACGCCCCGTTGCCGGAGCGCGAATCAACCAGGTCAAGCAGAAAATCGAGGCCGCTCTGCAGCAGCGTCGCGAAGATTTGCGGAAAAATAAACTGGAGAACAAACTGGCGGCTGGGTCACTGGATGTGACCTTGCCCGGACGAGGGATGGGCACTGGCGGGTTGCATCCGATTACACGAACCTTGCAACGAATCGAGCAACTGTTTCATTCACTCGGCTTTGGGATTGCATCTGGTCCGGAGATCGAGCGCGACTATTACAATTTTACCGCGCTGAACATCCCGGAAAATCATCCCGCACGCGCGATGCACGATACCTTCTATATTGATCCGCAGCATGTGTTGCGCACCCATACCTCACCGGTGCAAGTGCGTTACATGGAAGCCAATCAACCGCCGTTGAAGATCATCTCATCGGGGCGGGTATATCGCTTCGATTCCGATGCCACCCATTCGCCGATGTTCCATCAGGTGGAAGGCCTATGGGTCGATGAAGAGATCAGTTTCGCCAATCTCAAGGGTGTGGTGCAGGATTTTTTAAAACGTTTCTTCGAGCGTGATGATCTGCAGGTGCGTTTCCGCCCCTCGTTCTTTCCGTTCACCGAGCCTTCGGCCGAGATGGATATGAGCTGGAACGGCGGCTGGCTCGAGATAGGCGGATGCGGCATGGTGCATCCAAACGTACTGAAGAACGTCCATATCGACAGCGAAAAATATCTCGGATTTGCTTTTGGCCTTGGAGTAGAACGTCTGGCGATGCTGCGCTATGGGGTGAACGATTTGCGCTTGTTCTATGAGAGCGATTTGCGATTTATATCACAATTCAATTAATTACATTATTAAGTTAAGTAACTAGTTTAACTAAAAATAGCCATGAAGTTCTCTGAAAATTGGTTAAGAACCTGGGTCGATCCCGATTTGTCCAGCGAGGCGTTGGCACATGCACTCACGATGGCCGGACTGGAAGTCGAGGCGCTGGAACCGGTTGCACCCGCGTTCACTAACGTAGTCATCGCCGAAGTGATGGAGGTGGTCAAGCACCCCAACGCGGACAGGCTGAATGTATGCCAGGTCAATGTCGGTGAAGCGCAGCCGCTGACCATCGTGTGCGGTGCGGCCAATGTCTCGGCAGGCGTAAAAGTACCGTGCGCGCGTATCGGTGCAGTGTTGCCCGGCAACTTTGCCATCAAGCAAGCGAAGGTCCGTAACGTCGAGTCGTTCGGCATGTTGTGCTCGAAAAAGGAACTTGGACTGGCCGAGGAAAGTGAAGGGTTATATCTGCTACCGATGGATGCTCTGGTGGGGAAACCATTGCGCGAGTATCTGGAACTGGATGACAAGTTGTTTACCTTGAAGCTGACGCCGAACCGAAGCGATTGTTCCGGCATCGCCGGTGTGGCACGTGAAGTCGCTGCGCTGACCGGTTGTGTTCTCAAGCCGCTGGAAATACCGTCTCAGCCTGCTGCGCTGGCCGAGCTGTTGCCGGTCAAGGTGGATGATGCGCATGGCTGCCCGTTGTATTGCGGTCGTCTGGTACGCGGCGTCAATGCCGCAGCTTCTACACCGGAATGGATGTGCCGCCGTTTGGAACGCAGCGGTCTTCGTGCTATCAATTCGGTAGTGGATATTACCAATTACGTGATGCTGGAGATGGGCCAGCCGATGCACGCATTTGACGTGGCGAAACTGTCCGGCGGAATCACTGTACGCAAGGCACGCAAAGGCGAATCTCTTACCTTGCTCAATGAGCAGAACGTGGAGCTGGATGAGGAATTGATGGTCATCGCCGACAATGCGCGAGCATTGGCGTTGGCAGGCATCATGGGCGGGCAGGACAGCAGTGTTGAAACGGGCACTAGGGATGTGTTCCTGGAAAGCGCCTTCTTCCAACCCGATGCGATCGCCGGCAAGGCGCGTCGCTTCGGATTGGCGACAGACTCTTCGTTCCGCTTCGAGCGGGGTGTGGATTTCGCCGCGACGCGCCTTGCATTGGAGCGCGCCACTCAGTTGCTGCTGCAAATTTGCGGCGGAAACGCAGGAGCCATAAGCGAAGTACGCGGTCAGTTGCCGATGCGCCAAGCGGTCAAATTGCGCATTTCACGCGTTGCAAAAGTGCTCGGCATTGCGCTGGAAAGCAAGCAGATTACGTTGCTGCTGACACGCCTGGGATTCGAGTACAGCTTGAAAGGTGATGATTTCCTCGTGGTACCGCCGAGTTTCCGCTTCGATCTTTCTATCGAGGTTGACCTGATCGAGGAGTTGGCGCGCCTGTATGGGTATGACAATATTCCCGCACAAGCCCCGCAGGCCGAGTTGACCATGCTGCCTTACAGCGAGTTGCAGCGTCCGTTGGCGCGTATCCAGCAAACACTGGTTGCTCGTGACTACCAGGAGATCGTAAGCTATGCTTTTGTAGAGGAGCAAGTCGAGCGCGAGTTGTGCGGCAACGAAGATCCCGTTGCATTGCAAAATCCGATCGCCAGCAATCTGGCGGTGATGCGCAGCAGTTTGATAGTCGGCTTGGTGGGTGCGTTGCGGTACAACCTGAATCGCAAACAGGCCAGAGTGCGTTTGTTCGAGGTCGGAGCGTGCTTTGCCAGATTGAACGGCAAATATGTGCAAAGTCAGCGCCTGTCGGGCATTGCCTATGGTGAGAGCCTGCCGGAGCAATGGGGTGCTGCCGCCAAACCGGTTGATTTCTATGATGTAAAGTCGGATGTCGAAGCGTTGTTTGCGCCATCCCGGTTAAGTTTTGTCTCGGCGTCCCATCCGGCCCTGCATCCTGGCCGTTCTGCCAGGATTGAGTGTGCCGGGAAATTGATTGGCTGGATCGGCGAGTTGCACCCCCAGTTGCAACAGCGCTACGACATGGCGCAGTCCGGCGTGTGGTTTGAAGTGGAGCTCGATTCACTGACCCAGGCGATCCTGCCGCGCTTCGGCGAAATCGCTAAATACCTGCCGGTAAGGCGCGATCTGGCGGTATTGGTGGACGAGGCAATTACCGTGCAATCCCTGATCAACGCGATGCAAAGTGCATCTGCGCCCTATGTCCAGGACATAGCGATTTTCGATGTGTTTCGTGGTAAAGGTCTTGAGCAAGGTAAAAAAAGCCTTGCATTCCGAGTGTTATTACAAGATACTCAAAAAACTCTAACCGATTCTGAAATCGAATCCAGTATCAATATGTTGGTAGCTGTAATGGCAATGCATGGTGCACAATTGCGTATTTAAGGGGAAAAAATGACGACAACATTGACCAAGGCTGAATTGGCCGATCTGCTTTTTGATAAGGTAGGGCTCAATAAACGTGAAGCCAAAGATATGGTGGAAGCTTTTTTTGAGGAAATACGCGCACAACTGGAGCAGGGTGAAAGCGTGAAATTATCCGGCTTCGGAAATTTTCAGTTGCGCGACAAACCGCAGCGCCCGGGACGAAATCCCAAGACGGGTGAAGAAATCCCGATCACTGCGCGGCGCGTGGTAACGTTCCATCCAAGCCAGAAACTGAAAACCATGGTGGAAAAGTCCTATCATGGAAAACCACAAGCCTAATTCCGAACTCCCTCCAATTCCCGCGAAACGCTATTTCACGATCGGTGAAGTTAGCGAACTGTGCGGGGTCAAGGCTCATGTGCTGCGTTATTGGGAACAGGAATTTACACAACTCAAACCGGTCAAGCGCAGCGGCAACCGACGCTATTATCAGCATCATGAGGTGCTACTGATACGCCGCATACGCGAGTTGCTGTACAGAGAAGGGTTTACCATCAGTGGTGCGCGCCACCGGCTGGAAGATGACAGCCATCATGATATTCGTACCGCCGTTCCAGCGGAATCGATAGATTTAGCCGGGATGCGCAACGAGATAAAAGGTATCATTGCATTGCTCAGCATTTAACGCTCGTCTCAAGCATTACTTCAAGGATGGCGTCATAATCAGGTTCCTCGAGCTTCGATTGCTTACCAAAGCAAGACGCCACACTCTTGCGCCCTTGACACGCCGAGCCACTGACTGCATAAGGTGACGCCTAAGGTATCGGTTTGGCCAAGTCCCCGACCTGAAAACCACTTCCCGAAACAACAGTGGCCGACGAGAGGTTTTCATCGTGATGGCTGGCGATTTTAATGACGCCAATTTTGCTTTCCTTGTAGCCGAGTACCTGGCCGTTATCGGGGTCGACCAGCGCTTCGCTGATGTGGTAGACGGCCAGTTGCGTTCCTTCCTTCAATTGTGAACGACGACCGGCCTTTAAGATCAATAAAGGGTCGTCAACAGCAAGGAGTTTTCCCTGGAAAGGCATGCTGCTAAGTCTGCTAATGACCTTCCCGGTGACCTCGGCAACAGCGTCACGCAATGCGCCGTCTCGCAGTTTGGGATCGGAGGAGGATCTTGCAACCTGGCCCAATTCACCGGTGCTGGTCTTGCGGTTTTCACCTGCGCTAGACTCGGCTAGCAGAGGTTTACCGGTGGCGATATCGAAGAGGGCATATTCCACCGTGAGGTGTGCCATATCAATCTTTTTATGAGGAACGGTTGGGTCTACTCTTTCGACTTCCGAGTATGCGGATATTGAGCCGGATAAGCGGAAATCAAGTGAATCAATCCCGTTGTTGGGATCTTCGTTTTCGATTTTGACCGCTTTGGAAAATAGAATACCCTTGGATTTTTGCGCTTCCTTGAGCTCATTCATATCCAGCAAAATGGTTTTAAGTCCCGCAGTTTCGAACTGTTTCTGAAGGATGGTCGTCGCCGCTTCACCCAATCCGGATTCTTTGACCGAAGGCTTACTGTCGAACATTATGATCCCGATGGTGTATGGCGGGCCGATATAGGCCTTTTCCGAGCTTCCCAGTTCAGACGATTTGCTTCCAACTTTTGACTTGCCGGCTGTATTGGAAGTGCAGGCGCCGATGATGAGGATGAACAATGTGATGACGCTGAAAATCCACAGCAAAGATGAATATCTGAACATCAGCTTGGTGAGGTTGCCAAAGCAGGGGAGAGTCAGGAGCGCAGCGAATTGTCGTCGCTATTCTGGCCTTGCTGCTCGACAGTGAACAACACAGCTGCCTTGACCCTGGATGACAAATTGAGTTTTGTCAGGATATGGCGGACATGCTGTTTGACGGTGTCGTAGCTGATCGACAAAGTTTGAGCGATGGCCTTGTTGCTTTCCCCGCGTGACAGCAGTTGCAAGATCTCCCGTTCACGGTCGGTAAGCAATTTGAGCGAATGCTTGGGCTCATCTCCCGGTTGGTCACCGCGCAGGATCTCGATCATTTTGATGGTCATTGCCGGTGCCACGACCAGTTCACCTGCCGCAACTCGCCGGATGGCATCGACGACTTCGTCGGGCGCCATGTCCTTTAGAAGATAGCCGCGTACGCCGGCCCGTATCGCCTTGGCCAGATCGACTTCGGAATCGCTCATGGTCAATACAACGGCAGGTATCGCGCAACCCTCCTTGCGAATTTGTTCGAGCATCGCCAAACCATCCAGCGGTTTCATGCGCAGATCCATGATCAGCAGATCGGGATTTTCACGCAATAAATCGCGCAATCCTTCGATGCTGCCGGTTGCACCGAGGACAGCAAAACCATAACAATTTGCCAGCAGTTCGCTTAATCCGGTCCGGCACAGATTCTGGTCATCAACCAGAACAACTTTTAGACTATCACTCATTAACTGCTCTCCAGTTTGAACCCGGTTCAGGAAAAAATAACTGCACCCGAGTGCCGAATCCCTT
>JBARHM010000055.1:0-26272 GCA_049799235.1 Gallionella sp. | reverse complement strand
TTTATTTCAGTAGGTTGCTCTGACATGACTCTGATATTGCTCCTGCGTTGAGAAGAGAATGCACCGCACTTGTTGAAAATCTATCTGACTTTGTAATGATTGTTTGCTTGTTGAACGATCTGAGAATAAGGCAATTCCGCCAACTCGCCAAACCTCTTCTGCGCCTTCGTGAGTAGCTCTGCTACGTCATGCACGTCATCATTTCCATCCAGCAGAAATTGGATGCCTTTCAAGCTACCGCATTGCATACGCATTTCCTGCGCATGTGGCAGCGGCCCGTCAATATGCAATTTACCCAGAGCGAAAGTGAAATTATGCCTCAACAGGCCACGTAACGCGATACAGCGCTCATGTGCGACAGCACTACTGCAGGCAACGATTTCGCGCTCGGCAATATTGTGTTTCTCTGCTTTGGAACAAGCCGCACAATGGGTTAGGACGGTTTTTTCAAATGGGCAATAACGCGGGAACGATGATGTCAGCGCCTGCCTGTAGGCTGTTTCGTCCATTGGAGGTGGTTAATCATCCTGAGGATTGGGAACTGCTTCACGAATTTGATTGAGCAAATCCTCCGCATGCAATTCCGTCTCGGCAAAGATCACTTTGATGATATATGAAGCATCGCTGCTTAGTTCGCTGCGCAGTTGCTTTGCCCGGTTGGATGCTTCACGAAACGCCTCGTGCTGCTCGAGTTTTTCCAAGCGGCGGAAAGGTGTTTCAAATACCTTGTAAACGAAATATGGCATATGAATCTTTCAGTGATTGAATACTAAAGTTTCCGAACTTATAGCAAACCATCAGGGCTTGCCGGCCGGCTTCAGGAAAGTCACAACCCTGGATCCCGGTTCGTTTTTGCTAGTGCAACTTCCCTCACCGACACCCGCATCACGTTCCGCTTCATGCAAAAGATTGATCACATCCACGTAATGCTTTTGCTTCACCATCATCAGCGCAGTAAGACCGCCTTCGTTGCGCGCAGTAACATCAGCACCCGCCTTCAGCAACGCTTCGACTACTGCCGTCTCACCATAGCCTGCCGCCAGCATTAAGGGACGGATACCATAACGGATAGGTGCCTCGACGTTCGCCCCTGCGTCGATGAGGGCCTGCGCCACATCTGCAAATCCCTTATTCAGGTCGGCGTTATAGGCCGCTTTCATCAGAGCTGTCCAACCTCGTTCATCACTTTCATTGACGTCCGCGCCAGCCTCGATCAAAGCCAGGACCATGGGCAGATTTCCAGTGTGGGAAGATATCATCAGAAGCGTGGCACCTTCGCCGTCTCGGGAATTACTGTCTGCGCCGGCATCCAGCAGCAACCGTGCGCGATCGACATCTCCTGATCTCACTGCTTCAATTAATTCTGTGGACATATGCTTTTCCTTGTTCACCTGCACTCTGTTGAAAAACCTTACCCGGACGGATACAACTTAGCCACGAACCGTGCAATTCAATGCGGCCCACTATTTCTGAACTGTTTTCTGCAGAACGGCGCGAATCGCTTCCGGGGTTTTCATGATATTCATGAAGCTGTTTTTCCCCATCATGCTCAAATCAGGGAAATTGATCGCGATACGGAAGCGCGCGTATAAGGCATAGACCTTATTGCCTGAAACCAGTATTTCATAGGGCAAATGGGCGCTAGATTTGACATCGTGAAAATCGATTTCGCTCATGATGAATCGGTCATCCATATATTTGTCTGCCTCTGTGGCACCTTTCATGGCAACCCCGAAAATGCTTTCCTGCTTCCCAGGGACATCCACGCGATAAACTTTGCTGACACCAAACTTGTTGCTGGCCAACCCTGTATCCACATATTTGATGGCTTCATCGTAGCTGGCGTATTCAGCCAATACACTTGGCTCATCGAAATATTCCATGCCTATCATATAGTGATATTTGCGGGCTTTGCTGGCAGTCATTCCTTGCTTGGCACCGAACTCCTCCACCCTGCCCAGCGCAGCTTTCAATCCTGCCGCAACACTGCTCAAGTCACCCTTCATGCGATAGACATTTGCCATGTAAACCGGGTTGGTATAGCTTATCTGCACATCGTCTTTTCCTTTGGTGATCGCCACCCTTTGCACCGCACCGAAACCGCCATGTTCAGAGGCTGCCGCATTTGACTTCATTTCGTCGTTAGTGACGACCAAGATATTCGCATCAGCGTAAGGCGAATACTCCCCGACCACGGTGAAGCCAGCGGCCATCAATGCCTCTTTGGCTTGTCCGGTCTTTTCGGTTAACGTCCCGGCGCCTTTTGAAGCAAGCACGAAAGGTTTCAGCATCGCATCATCGGCCAGCGCATTGCTTATTCCGAACAGCAAGCATGCCGCGAGCATTAAATATTTGAGTGTCATTTTTGCCATGATGTTTCCCTTTCTGTTAATTTACTTACGGATATCAACTCTTCAAACTTGCAGATTTCACCGGGTTGAACCACGCCAGCTTATTCCTGAGCGTGACCACCCCACCGATAATGATCAAAGTCGGTGCATGTAATTGCTCTTCTTGCGTGATTCCCGGCAGCGTCGCTAAAGTCCCGGTGACGACGCGCTGATTTTGCGTAGTACCCTGTTGCACGATCGCTGCAGGAGTAGTATCCGGCAAGCCATGCGCGATAAGTTCGGCACAGAGAGTTGCCAGTCCGTGCAGCCCCATGTAGACCACGATGGTTTGCCTGGGCCGTGCCAGTACATCCCAGTCAAGATCCATGCTGCCGTCCTTCAAATGGCCGGTCACGAATATGCATGACTGTGCATGGTCGCGGTGCGTCAGCGGAATTCCTGCATATGAGGCAACACCAGAAGCGGCGGTGATACCGGGCACAACCTGAAACGGGATACCGTGCTCGGCAAGTGTCTCGATCTCTTCACCACCGCGCCCGAAAATGAACGGATCGCCGCCCTTCAGTCGCAATACTCGTTTGCCTTCTTTGGCGAGACGAACCAACAATTCGTTGATCTCTTCCTGGCACATGGTATGGTCGGCGCGTTTCTTGCCGACGAAGATGCGCTCCGCATCGCGCCGTGTCATCTCGACGATGGGCTTGGACACCAGATTGTCATATACCACCACGTCTGCCTTCTGCATCAGGCGCAGCGCGCGAAAAGTCAGCAAATCCGGATCACCCGGGCCGGCGCCGACCAGATAAACTTCGCCGCACGCGATGTTTTCCCCGTTAGCCAACATATCTTGCAGCATCGTTTCCGCACTGCTTTCATCGCCGGTCAGCACTTTTTCAGCAATCACTCCATCCAGCACGTTCTCCCAGAAGATGCGGCGTTTTGCAGGATTGGTGACGCGCTTCTTGACCTGCTCGCGGAAGCGTTCCGCAAATGCCGCAAGGCGGCCGTAGTTCTGCGGGATCATCGTCTCCAGTTTGCCGCGCATCATGCGCGTCAACACCGGAGACGCGCCACCGCTGGAGAACGCCACCATCAGCGGAGAACGGTCAAGGATGGCCGGCATGATGAAGCTGCATAGTTCAGGGTCGTCCACCACATTGACCGGCAGATTGCGCGTTCGTGCCTGTACCGAGACTTGTTGATTGACACCGCGATCATTGGTCGCCGCTATGACCAACACCACACCATCGAGGTGATGTGATTCGAAACGCGCGACGACGGCTTCTACGCGTTGTTGTCCTGCCAATGCAGGATCGATCTGCGGCGCGACAACGCGCACTCTTGCACCCGCTTCCAGCAGCATGCCAGCCTTGCGTTTGGCGACTTTTCCGCCACCGACTACCAGGCACTGCTTGTCTTTAACATTCAAAAAAATGGGCAGAAATTCCAAGTTAGCCCCTGTCGTAACAGTCACGATCTTGCATCATATCAACCCGTAATGGATATTTCAGTTGGACACAGCACGCATAGGCATGCTCGCTTTTTCATTTTTGATGCTCTGAATAAACGCGACGAAACGGTCGGCCCAGTAGCAGCTACCGATAGTGCGCAGATGAGTGGATGAAGCAAGCAAGTTATTCAAGACCAGGCCGTCCTGTTGACCATTGATGCCATGCCCGCGTGTAACGTGGTAGGCGAACTGGCTGTCATGCGGCAGATTTTCCAGGCTGGAATAATGAAATTCATGCGCTTTGATCTGTTTCGCCGGGGCATTGGGGCGCGGCCATGGATGTGTTTCATCTTCCTTGAGATGCACATAGCCGCGTCCTATGGGTTTGTCGTGCATCTTCACGTCACCGGGAATCGCGCCGACCATCTGGTAGGTACGCCCCTGATATTCTATGCTGCGCGACAGATACATCAGCCCGCCGCATTCTGCATAAGCCGGTATCCCTTTATCGATGGCCTGTTTGATCTGGGTACGCAGCGCGCTGTTGGCTTCAAGTTCAGCAGCACAGGTCTCGGGGAATCCGCCGCCGATGTATAGCGCATCGATTTCCGGCAGGAGTGTATCGCGCAGGGCATCGAACGGCACCAGCTCCGCCCCGGCCGCTTCCAGCGCATCAAGGTCGTCGGCGTAATAGAAGCCGAAGGCGCGGTCGCGCGCGATGCCGATGCGCACCTTGTTGCCGCAATGCAGTGTTCTGACCTCGGCCTTGTTAGGCACCTTCAGCGGTTCTTTTTTTGAAAGCGCAAGCAGCTTGTCAAGATCGACCTGTTCCCCGATCGCATCGCCGATCTGTTTGATCTTCGCGGTTGCAACATCGGATTCATTGCTGGGCATCAGCCCGAGATGCCGTTCGACGATGCTGAGGCGCTCGTCATGATGGATCGCGCCTACCACTTCCACGCCGGTGTAATGCTCGATGACGGCGCGCAACTTGGCCTCGTGCCGCGATCCACCGAGGTTGTTGAGTATCACCCCGGCGATATGGATATCGCGGTCGAATGCCTGGTAGCCGAGAATCAATGGCGCAATGCCGCGCGTCATGCCGCGTGCATCGATGACGAGGAATACCGGCAGATCAAGCAGGATGGCAAGCGCGGCGTTGCTGTTGCTGCCGTCCAGCGCCAGGCCATCATAGAGTCCTTTGTTGCCCTCGACCAGATTTACTTCCGCGCTGTGACGAGTGAAGGTGGTGACGATGTCGTCTCGTTCCATCAGGTACAGATCGAGGTTGCGGCAGGCGCGGCCTGATGCCATGCTGAGCCACATCGGGTCGATGTAATCGGGACCTTTTTTGAATGGCTGGACAGCGTGTCCGCGCTTTCGCAACGCTGCGCACAAACCTATGCTGACCATCGTTTTTCCGGAGGATTTATGTGCTGCGGAAATCAGCATCCGGTAGCTCATTTCAGGGTGTTTTTGGTATTTCGTGCGGTACAAAATCCAGTACACGAATACCGATCGCAGTGATCAGAAAGGATATTCCCACACCACCAACCCCGAGCAATATTTCAGGCAATGATGGGTGATACAGGCCTATGGCACCATCACCAAAACTGCTGCTTGCTTCGTAGCCGGGGAAGATGGACAAGGGGAATGCCTGCCCGCCGATGATGAGCACATACAGCAGGGAAAAGCCGCCCAGAATGATAAACAATGAGGCGACGATCACGCTCCTGGTTTTTCCAAAGGCGGGATGATAAATCAGCAGTAGAGGAAAAATATTTCCAACAAGCACATAGCCAACCCAGAATAACAATGGATACACCCCGCCAGTGATCAGTATGAACCGCTCAAACTCGGTCTGCTTCGCGAAATACAAATTCGTAAGATGGTAAGTGGCCACAAAATACAACGCGGCTATAACAAACAACCCCATCAGATTTCGCATGCGTTTCTGCACATACTCATCCAGGCTTTTTATATTCCAGGTATAGATGGAGGATTGGACAATATGAAACACTGCCATACCCCAGGCGAAAGATATGACGATGAACATCGGTGGCAAGATTGCAGTGCCAAAGGCTTGTCGCGCCACCAGAAAGGAAAAGATCACGCCGGTGCCGGTGGTGAGCACGAAACGCCAGATAAACACCAGAAATCCCGCCGGCTTGGACCACGAGTTCATGCGTTTTTCCATCATGGTCCACAGATACACAACCACAGCTGCAAACATGCCCGAGTAAAGCAGGATATTCCAGGCGAATACCGAAGTGGGATTGTAGCGGGTAGCAGCCACGATAATTCGGTCCGGCCTGCCCAGATCCAGCATCAACACGGTCAATCCGCCGGAGAGCATCGCTATGGAAAGCAAGCCTGCCAATGGGGCTCTGGCTTTGTAGGCGGGTTTATTGAATACCGACCCGATGGATGACACATTAAGCACGCCGGAAGCAGCGATAATCAGAAAAATAGCAAACACATGCGGGGCGCCCCAGACGATCTGGTTGTTCATCCCGGTGATGATATGGCCGTGCTGCTCCATCATGTGCGCGGCGTACAATCCCGTCAGCACGATCAAACCACCGGCGGCGACCAGTGAGTAGAAGAGCCTGTTTTTAAACTGCAGAGGAGAATGGCTGGCCATTTGGTTCATAGCCCCTGATAACGGATGCCGGTGTTCAGTCCAAGATCGGCGCGCACCTGGATTGACGCGACAGTGCGTATTTTTTTGGAGATTTCGCTATCAGGGTCGTTCAGATTGCCGAATAGTATCGACTTGTTCGGACAAGCTTCCGCACAAGCTGGCTGCTGGCCCTTATCCACGCGATGCACGCACATCGTGCAACTTTCCACCGTGCCCTTGCCGCGCGGCACATCGGGCTTCTGGTCATGCAGCGGCTCGTGTACGAAGGAACGAGCCTTGTACGGGCAGGCCATCATGCAGTAGCGGCATCCTATGCAGAGATGCTTGTCGACCAGCACGATGCCGTCGGCACGCTTGAAAGAAGATCCGGTCGGACAAACGTCCACGCAGGGAGGATTTTCGCAATGCTGGCACATCATCGGGAGGGACAACTCACGCCCGCTGCGCTTATCCTTCAAATCGACTTTTCGAATCCACTGTGAGTCGGTCGGGCTCAGTCCGCCGGACAAGCCGTTTTCCTTGTTGCATGCAGTCACGCAGTCGTTGCAACCATCCGCGCAGCTCGCGGTATCGATCAGCATCCCCCATCGTACCTTGTTTGAAACTTCTTCAGACTTGCCGTGTGCCATATCCAACAGCAACATTCCCGGGGCGATAGCGACTGCTGCAGCCCCGACCGAGGTTTTCAGGAATTGCCTGCGCTGAACATTGGTGTCGCTCATTTAATGTTCTTTCTGTGCCATTGCGGAACTTCGCTTGCTGGAATGACATTCAAAACAATCGATCTTGACTGCTTCGTAACGATGACAACCTTCGCAGAAACTGTCGGCATGCCCGATCACGCTATTATCTTTCGTGCTGGCGTGGCATTCGATGCAATTCTTCAAACTGAATTTTTCATCGCGTATACCCTTATGCACCGTTTTATCGCGTTGCTCAAACAGCAAATGCATGTGATTCTTGCGCATCCACTTAGGGTCTTTTACACACTGTCCGCCCTTGCCTATATCGACCTTGGGCATGCCGTAGCTTTCTGTCGCATCGGCGATGTTTGTCAGGCACATCAACGCAGCAAGTAAAATAGTAATGCGGACAGGAACCGTCACGAGCAGATCAAGATGCAAGGCGCGGCGGAGCGAACTGCGAGACATACCTTGCAGGTAGGCGAGCGGTGAGCGAGCATGCAACACAGCATAACCAGCCACTTGGTTGCCGTTTTTTGGCGACCTAGTGGAATGGCTAGTAGTTGCATCAGATTGATCGCGCAGTAGGTTCATGTCCGTATTACTCGCCCAGCCCCATCTGGATATATCCGGTCGGGCACACATCCGCGCAAATATGGCAGCCGATGCACTTGTTGTAATCGGTATCGACATAACGTCCGAGGGTGGCCTGATTCTTCTTCACACGGAACACGGCGGTCTGAGGGCAGTACACCACGCAGTTGTCGCATTCGAAACACATGCCGCAGCTCATGCAGCGTTTGGCTTCCGCTACCGCCTCTTCCTGGCTGAGGACGCCCAAGCGATCCTGAAAATTACCAAGAGCAGTTTCCTTGCTCAGGGTGATGACATTGCGTCTGTTGCGCGCGACTATGGAAAAGTGCCCCAGGAACAGTTTGTCATGCGGGATCACATATCGATCCGAACGGTTGTCGAAGTTGTGTACCGCCACGTTGGAACGGTCAGTGCCGCGCAACGGCTCGTGGGTTTCTTTGACTTCAAGCCCTTTTTCCATCATCTTGCGCATCAGATCGAATTGGTGGGCATCGATCTTGGGCCGCTTTTCCAGATCCTTGCCGAGCAGATAATTGTGTATGCCATCCGCCGCGATAGAGCCATGACCGATTGCTGTGGTCAACAGATGCGGGCGTATGATGTCACCGCCGGCGAACACGCCTTTCTGTCCCGATACCAGATAATTGCGATCCGTAGAAACCGCACCCTTGCCATTGTTGAATACTTCCAGCCCGGTGAAGTCCACCGCCTGACCGATCGCAGACACGATCAGGTCAGAGGGAATATCCTCCTCGGTGCCCGCGATGTTCTTGACCTCCAGTTTGCCGCCGGCGATCTTGGCTTCGCACTGGCTGACGCGCAACGCGGTGGCGCGCCCATCTTTGCCGCGCACGATGCCTATCGGCACCAAACCGCCTCGTATGGCAATACCTTCGGCGAGGGCCTGCTCGATCTCATGCTTGTTCGCCTGCATCTTGTCGATGGGGAAGATCGACGTCAGCGTCACTTCGGCGCCCTGCTTGGCCGATATGTGGGCCACATCATGCGCCACCTGGCCTGCGATGGCCTGCTCGAAGTCTGTCGGCTTGGACTCTTCCAGATGACCGAGACGCCGCGCAACCGTGGCCACGTCGATCGAAGTATCGCCGCCGCCGACCACCACCACGCGCTTGCCGACGTGCTGGAGACGACCGTCATTGAAAGCCTTCAGAAAGGCCGTCGCCGTTACCACATTGGGAGCGACGCTGTCGGCAACGGGCAAGGCACGGCCGGCCTGCGCACCCATACCGAGGAAAACGGCATCAAAATCCTTGCGGATCTGCTCCAGCGTGATATCGGTGCCGACGCGGCATTTCATCCTCGTCTTCACGCCCAGATCGGTGATGCGTTTGATCTCGGCATCCAGCACTTCGCGAGGAGTACGGAAACCCGGAATCCCGTAGCGCATCATGCCGCCCAGATGTTCGTGCTCGTCGAACACAGTGACTTCATGCCCCTTTAAAGTGAGCTGGTAGGCACAGGACAAGCTGGCCGGACCGCCGCCGATGACCGCCACTTTTTTCCCGCTTTGCTTTGCGTCCGTGTGGTATGCAAGGTTGTTGGCTATCGCATATTCGCCGAGGAAATGTTCCACCGAATTGATGCCTACGTGGTCTTCCAGCGCATTGCGATTGCAGCCGGTTTCGCAAGGTGCCGGGCAGACCCGGCCCATCACCGACGGAAAAGGATTTGCCTCGGTCAAACGGCGCCAGGCGTATTCCTGCCAAGGCATGGTTGGTTTGCCATCCGCACCGACCGGTGGTTTTTCTGTGCCTCTCGCAATGGCCAGATAGCCGCGGATATCCTCGCCTGCCGGGCAGCTACCCTGGCAAGGCGGAGTGGACTGAATATAGGTCGGGCACTTGTGCGTAAAACTCGCCTGCATGATCTTTTCGCTCAACCGGCCGACCTTGCTGTCACCGTCCTTGTAACGACGAAAGGTGACTTTTTGAGGTGTTTCTATTGTTGATGACATTACACTGCCTCCAAATTAATGATCACTTATCGCCCAGCTTGATCGCATTGCTGACCAGCTGGTGTACTCCGCCTATCATTCTTCTATCGAATCCGTAAATGGGCATGATTTTGGTGAATTGCGCCTTGCAAATCGCGCATATGCACGCCATAAAATTGACACCATGTTCGTCAACCACTTGTTGCAGTACCTCCATGCGCGGCAACGCGCCCTTGACGCGCAGATCCAGCAAGTCGTCTGTCAACAGGCCGCCGCCGCCACCGCAGCAAAATGTCTTTTCGTGGGTGGTGCTTGGATCCATCTCGACAAAATTGTTTGCGACGGCCTTGATGATGTTGCGCGGGATGTCGAACTGGCCGCCGGGATAGCCGCCCATGCGCGAGCCGCGCGCCACATTGCAGGAATCATGGAAAGTGATGATGTGCTTGTCATTGGCTTCCTTGTCGAAGGACAATGCGCCTTGTTCGATCATGTCCCAGGTGAATTCACAAACGTGCATCGGTTGCTTGTAGCGATGGTCGAGCTGCTTTTGCAACATCATGGCGAAACGGTCGTTCGGGTCCGCACCATCTCCGACACCGGTCAAGGTATTCCAGAAACTGTAAGCGACGCGCCATGCGTGGCCGCACTCACCGACCACGATGCGTTTCACGCCCAATTCCAGCGCGACTTCGCGTATGCGCAGTGCAATCTTGCGCAGTTGTTCGTAATTGCCGATGAACATGCCGAAGTTGGCGGCCTCGGAAGACATCGAAGAAAGGGTCCAACTGGTACCCGTGGCGTGAAACACCTTGGCATAGCCGATCAGGCTGTCGATGTGCGGTTCGGCAAAAAAATCGGCTGAAGGCGTTACAAATAATACTTCTGCTCCCTTCACATCCATCGGGAAGCGCACATCGATTCCGGTGTCTTCCTTTACATCCTCTTCCAGCCCCTCCAGCGTATCCCGGAGTGCGGGGCCGGGCAGACCCAGGTTGTTGCCGATCTTGTGTACCTTGCCGATGATCTCATTGGAATATTTCTGGCCATAGCCGACGGAATCGAGGATCTCGCGTGCCGCCATGGTGACTTCGGCGGTATCGATGCCATATGGGCAGAACACCGAGCAACGCCTGCACTCTGAACATTGGTGAAAGTAATTGTGCCATTCGTCCAGCACCTCGCGGGTCAGATTGCGCGCTCCGACCAGTTTGGGGAAAAATTTTCCGGGCAATGTGAAATAGCGGCGATAGACACTGCGCATCAAGTCCTGGCGCGCTACCGGCATGTTTTTCGGATCCTGCGTGCCGATAAAGTAATGGCATTTGTCGGAACACGCCCCGCAATGAACGCAGGTATCCATATACACCTTGAGCGAGCGATATTTGCCGAGCAGTTCACCCATCTTGGCAATCGCACGGTCATGCCAGCCTTCGACCAACTGACCAGGGAAACCGAGCGCCTCCTGTATCTTGTCGTTCGCAACATACGGCCCACTGCCTTCCATCGCTCCAGATTTCAAGTCCGGGATGATGGGAATGATGCGATATGCCGGAGCGGCGATGTCCGCCATGCTAATTCTCCGCTTCTAATTGTTTACCCCACGCTGAGGTATGGCGCTTCTCGCGTGAATCATCTGCCTGGTTGCGGCTGGGCGAAAAGAACAATCCGGGGGCATGCAACAGCTTGCTGATCGGGAAAATCATCAACAGTACCGCCACCATGAAAAGATGCACATAAAGAACGATGTCGGAAGGCAAAGTCTGGCCATCGGAAGAATGCAACCAGGCAAAATGCATCAATCCGAGCATGTATCCCTTTACGGCGATCACATCGGTATGATCAACAAAGCTCATCACCAAACCGGATAACGCGAGAACCATGAACAGTGCCAGCATCAAGTGGTCGGACGGAGTGGAGATATAACGGATGCGCTCGACAAAAATGCGGCGTGCCCACAGTCCGGCCACGCCGAGCAGCATGGTGATGCCCGCATACATGCCAAACGGTTGAATGAACGCCACCCAAGCCCAAACAGGCTCGGTGAAGTAACGCAAGTGGCGCAACAGAACGAGTGCCAGGCTGGCATGAAACAACCACCCCGCAGCCCAGGTCCATAAATTCGCTTTGAACAGGCTTTCAAACAGGAACACTTCCCGCAACATGCGTAACACTACTCCGCCAGTTGTAATCGGTGCTGGCGTAGTAGGGATCTTGAGCGGTGCGGGAGTGCGAGTATAAATGCTGATACGGTAGAGCGTGCCCACGACAAACATCAAGGTGGCAAAATAAAACAGGATTGCGAACAAGATGCTGGTCATGGAGATGTACTTGAAAAAACTTCTCTGAAGCCAGATTCAAACGCAACCTGTTGGCTTCGGCAACCCTGCGATCTTGCAAGCCTGCTTGCCTGGCCCGTAAGGGAACAGGCCATACAGATACTCGCTATTGCCTTTGTCGGCACCCAATTTTTTTCCGATCGCTTTGGTCAGCACGCGAACAGCAGGAGCGATTTGATACTCTTCAAAATATTCACGCAGGAAATTGATGACTTCCCAATGTTGCTCTGTCATTTCGACGTTTTCTGTTTGAGCGATGTAGTTTGCGACGTCTTTATTCCAGTCTGAAAGATTGACTAGGTAGCCCTCTTCGTCTGTTTCATACGTTTTTCCGCCGACTTCGATGTTGGACATGTAATTCTCCTTATATGATAAAAGCTATAGCCAGGATTGGCAGTTATTGTTAGTAGCAGTGAGATCGACGAATCCGCCGTAATCCACTGGTGAAACACCTGCGATGAGGCGATCGGCAAGTCCGCGCGCTTCAAGGTCGGGCTGCAATACATAGATCTTGAAACGCCCCAACGCCTCGCGAATTTTACTCTCGAAAGCATTGCCCGATGTGGCAGCGTAGATCGCATCTTCGATTAGCAAAATATCCCCCGACTGAGCAACACGCAAACAACTATCGAGCGAGCTGTTCGTCAGTGGGGATTTGTTGATAATATGGAGCATATGGAGATTCTCCTTAGAAACTCAAGACCACGTCTTGCTGATTCATCAACTCGCCCATTTCCTTGCTGTTCAGAACGACAACATCAACCAGCAGGTCAGCTTGGGTCAAACCGCGAGCTTCAAGAGATTCCTTTTCGACATAAAGCTTTTCGACATCGTATCCTTCCAGCGCGCGGTAGGCAGGCGAAAAGTTTTTGGTCTCTATGCCTTTGGTCTGTTGCGCCTTTTTCAATTGATAAACTCCGTCATCGAGAAATACCAGTGACACGTCCTGATCGAAGGCTGCGGTGATCAGCACGACTTCCAGAGCCTCGAGCGCGTAAATAGTGCCATAAGGCGCCTTGCGATTCACGAACATGAATTTCTTGACGTTATTCTCTTCACTCATGCCAGCCATCCCTAATCGCCAAACACAACGGTGCGGTCGGTCTGGATACCCGCTTCAGTCAGTTGGCCGAGGCCGGAAATACGAAAGCCTTTTGCCAAATTTTCCTCCTTGATCCCGCGTCGTAGTGCTGCCGCCACACAAACCACCAGATCCACGCCATGATCCTCTGCAAGCTTGCTCCAGCGATTCACAATATGGCGATCATCCTGTGGCGGTTCGGTCAACTTCGAGGAGTTATTCACTCCATCGTGATAGAAAAACACGCGCCAGACTTCATGACCTTTTGCAATGGCTGCCTTGCAGAACAAATAGGCCGTATCACTGGCTTGATGCTGATAAGGTCCTTCGTTAACGACAATTCCAAATTTCATGCAGTCACCCTCCGATCAGAAGCGGATGTGTGTAGAAGCATTGAACGTGGAACGTGAACCGCGCCAATCGTCGATCAGATATTTGGTGAACGGCAATTCGGTCTTTTCAAAGAAACGCGGCCAGCCGATACGCTCGATCCAGTCAGCCATACGTTCCCAAGGACGGGCATCATCCTTGTACACATGCAATATTCGTTTAACCACCTCGTTGACTTCTGGCCATCTTGGTGCATTGTTGGGCAGACCGGATGCGACCATCTTCATAAAGGTAGGTTTGCCGCGTGCATTGGAGTTTTTGCCACCCACCCAGATCGCCAGCTTGGAATACTCCGGGTCATTGATCTGCATCGGTGGGCAAGGGGGATAGCAAGCGCCGCAGCACATGCACTTGGACTCATCTATCTCCAGGGAAGGTTTGCCATTCACCATGGCCGGGCGTATCGCTGCCACCGGACACCGCGCCACCACAGTGGGGCGCTCGCATACATTTGCGACCAGATCGTGATTGATCACCGGTGGCTTGGTATGCTGAACAATGATCGCGAGATCAGCCTGTCCGCCGCAGTTGATCTCGCAGCATGACGTAGACAGATGCACGCGGTTGGGCATTTCCTCGCGCTTGAATTCAACGATCAACTCATCCATCAATGCCTTGACCACACCTGAGGCATCGGTTCCCGGAATGTCGCAGTGCAACCAGCCCTGGGTATGGGCGATCATCGAAACCGAGTTGCCGGTACCACCGACGGGGAAACCATGCTTTTCCAGTTTGGCTATCAGCGGATCCACCTTTTCCGCCTTCGATACCATGAACTCTATATTGGAACGGATCGTGAAGCGCACGTGTCCCTCCGCATACTTGTCGGCGATATCGCAAAGCAAGCGGATGGTGCCCACGTCCATTTGCCGCTGCGTGCCGGCACGCACCGTCCAGATCTGGTCGCCGCTATGTGCCACGTGACGCAGCACGCCGGGGCGCGGGCGGTCATGATATCTCCACTTGCCGTAGTTCTTAATCATCAGCGGGTGCAGATACTTCTTGTTGTCCGGTACGCCGGTTTCTTTTGGCTTGCGCTTTTGGGCGGGCTTCTCTTGAACTGCTTGATTCATTTTTATCTCCTCAGGCCGCTTGCTGCTTTTTGGTTTTCTGGGCGTTGATCTTGGCGACTTCCTCATCCCAACCGTCCGTACGGACATAAGGATTGGTGCGGGGAGTGGAAACCATGTTCGGATCAACCTCGACTTCTACGCCTTCCAGGAAATTGATCAACCCGATACGCTCGATCATCTCGCCGGTGCGCTCGTGTTCCAGTGCATTTTCCGCAAAAAAGTCTATCGTGCGCTGTGCCAGGTCAACCAGTTTCTGCACATCCTCTTCTGTATCAAGTTTCATGAACGGAATGATTACCGTGCCCATCAGTCCACCGATCTTCAGCGTGCTCTTGCCGCCGACCAGCACGCTAGCACCCTTGTCTTTACCGGGGGCCAGTGCACCTGTCATCACGTTGATACAGTGCATGCAGCGTACGCAATCGTGGTTGTCGATCTCTATCGCGTGAGTGTCATTGATCGCAACGCTGGTGATGCTTGGGCCCTTCTTTACATTTTTGATCTGCTTGAGCTGGAATGTCTTGGTCGGGCAGCGAGCTACAACGTCGTTCACCAACTCGTCCATACCGTGCTTGGCAAACCATTTCTTGGCCAACTCCTCATCGGTGCGTATGTTGTCGCGCCAAGTGCCGATCACTGCCATGTCAGCACGCTGCACGGAATTCATGCAGTCATTCGGGCAACCGGAGAATTTGAATTTGAATTTGTACGGCAAAGAAGGACGGTGTATATCATCCAGAAAGGTGTTAAGTACACTGCGTTGTGTGCTTGCTTCGTCGTAACAAGACTGTTCGCAACGCGCCGCGCCCACGCAGGACATCGAAGTGCGCACCGCGGGGCCTGCTCCGCCGAGGTCGAAGCCCATCTCGTTGATCTCGTCGAAAGCCTTCTGCACGTTCTCGGTGGTCGCGCCCTGGAACATGATGTCGCCGGACTGGCCATGGAATGCAATCAGGCCGGAGCCATGTTTCTCCCAGACGTCGCAAAATTTGCGCAATGTATCGGTATCGTAGTGCATGCCGGGGGGCGGCATCACGCGCAGCGTATGAAACTCGGCACAGTCAGGGTAAACCGGCTTGCCGGCTTCATCCTTCAGTTCGGTAAAGCGCGGGATGATGCCGCCGCCATAGCCAAACACGCCGACCGTGCCGCCCTTCCAGTAGCCTTTTTTGGTCCGGTACGAGGTCTCAAGCTGCCCGAGCAGGTCAACGACGTAATCCTTATTTTTGGCCAATTCTTTCAAGCCGGTCACAAAACTGGGCCACGGACCATCCTCAAGTTGATCCAGGTTCGGGGTATCATGCATCTTCTTAGCCATAATAATCTTCCTTTCAGTCGCGTTGCCCGTAGCTTGCTGCTGGCAAACGATAAATGACCCGGCAGGGCGGGAACTGGTGGTCCGTCTGATTCTACCGCCATCGACCAGCGGCAAGTCCATATTTATTGATGTATTAGAATATTACGATGTATCTCAGCTTTCAATCCATCACCCTTAGCGGCTATCCAGAATAACCCTTATGGGTAGTACATCGGCTTCCCTTGGTAGTATTCCAATAGGCTGTATATTAACGATAGACTTGGATGTATATAATAACCGTTTCAGAATGTTATGAGGAGGCATATTAATTTATGCCTCATCGAGGCCAACATTAATGACAAAAATCACCGAATTAGCGAGATTAAAGGTTCCACTGGGCAGCCAGGAAATCGAATTGCAGCAAATCGACCATGTAGAAGGCGGGATGAGCCTGTTGCGTATTCGAATTCGGGAAGGAAAACGATTTACCATTTTCGACATTGACCCGGCGACGGCGCAACACTGGGCGGCGGCCATGCAACAATGGGCGGATACCCAGAAACAGGCGACAATTGATTAATAATAATATTCCCGAGATGATCGATGTGGTGTTCGATCTTGAAGGCGGGACCATACCCGCCGCGTACCGCAGCGCGCTTTGGGGCGCATTGCAGCACCATGCACCGCAACTCGCAGAAGAAAAACTGGTCGGGGTTCTACCGTTGAGATCGTCAGTAAGTAGCCAGGGTATGCTGCTTGCCAAACGTGCCAAGCTGGTAATACGGATGCCAACGATACTTGCCGAGTCTGCCGCAGCAAACTTGACAGGACAGCAACTCGATATAACCGGAAGTACTATTCGAATAGGGGCTGCGAAGACACGCCCGATTCAGCCCTACCCCACAATTCACGCACAAATGGTAACTGGTGCAAGTGATGAAGTGTTTTTCACGGATGACATCAAGAAGCAGATGGAGGAATTGGGCGTTACAGGAAAATTGATCTGCGGCAAGAGCTTCACCATCAACGACGATCAAAGATCCATCCATGGTTACAGCCTGGTTCTGCATGACCTGAAACCCGAAGCATCGCTACAATTGCAGTATGCGGGTCTTGGGGATGAACGTCAGTTTGGTTGCGGCATTTTTGTACATTACAAAGTCATTACAGGATTGAGTGAGGATTGAGTATTATTGTTTACGTTTTTTTGATGGGGGTCAGTCATGGGCTATACAGTTGCAGGCAAAGAGATCGAAACCGATGATGATGGCTACCTATTGGAGCCGGACTATAGCGAAGAGATAGTAAGTGTCATCGCAGCAGCAGAAGGCATTGAGTTGTCGCCCAAACATTGGGAGGTCATCAATTTCATGCGAGATCAATACCGTGAACAAGGACACACCCCCAATTTTCGCAACATGCTGAAGGGCGTCAATGAATTCTGGCCGGAAGCGGACAGCAAAGCCCTGTATGATCTGTTCCCGACCGGTCCGGCCAAACAAGGCGCAAAAATTGCCGGCCTGCCACAGCCGTATGGCAAGGGCGGATATTAGTACGACGGCGGTTCGGAAACTGACAGGACAACTATTATGAGCACTAAAGACTTGCACCCCAATGTCAAACTGGATTTGCGCGGCCTGACCTGCCCTGCTCCCCTGCTCGGGGCCAAGCGCGTTGTCGACGATCTGAAGAATGAACAGATACTGTTGCTGATTTCGGATTGCCCAGGCACCAAAGATGACCTTTTCGCCTGGGCGGAGCAGACCCACAATGACGTATTGAAGACCGAAGCGATGCCGGATGGCGGAACCGGCTATTACATCATGAAGGGCAAGGGAGCCAAACAAAAAGCGAATGTGATACTCGATATTCGCGGCGTGCTTTGTCCCGGCCCCATCGTGGAGGCCAAGAAGCTGCTGAACGGCATGAATTCGGGCGAGATCCTCAAGCTCGTCAGCAATTGCCCCGGCATCCGCTCCGACATCGTCGGATGGGCCAGCATGACTCATGTAAAGATCATCGGCACTGTCGAGGTGGCAGCAGGCGAGTACGAGTTTTTCCTGCAAAAGGGTTGATTCGAGCTTGCAGCTCTCCTGAAATGCGCATCAAAAGCCAGTGGTTCAAAAGCGACCGGGAAAAGACACCGCAGGAAATTGCCGGCGCAATGGCGTTTACTATCTGGCGCATCGCCGATAACGCGCTCAAAAATACCCGAAAGGCGAATTTCGAGATCGCCATCGGTCCACAGTACTTTTCCTTTCTTACTGAATTCCTTATCTTTCTGATCCAGATCGCAGACCGTATCGCCCACCGGCAATTATCCGCCGAAGCGCGTTTTGCCTTCACCAGCACGTTGGCAAATCGTGTCGCCGATACGCTGGCGGAAAATCAAAGCCGGTTGATGGGCGACAGCATCGCCGTACACAAGCAACGCTTCATCGACAACCTCAACCAACGCGCCGGAGAATATGCCGATTTCAACTATGGCAGCGATGGTCCAGAATTTGCCTTCACGCGTTACCTGGCCTTCAGTATGCGCGAAGTCATGGACGAAAAAGATGTCGAATGGGTGATAGATCAGATGATGAGTATCGAAGCGCCGGAGGCCGTCGAAATGGTGGAGAAAACTATGAGCAACCTGTTTGCGGCAGAACCTGGGAAACCACGCATCCGCAAAGTTACCAGCGGCGATTGAGGAGTAAATTAATGGGAACCTCTAAAAATCCAGAGTTCGCCCAAATGCAAGGCGCGGAAAAAATTTCGCTGCGCCGCATATGTTTTATATGTAAGCAAGAAATTTTTTTCCCAACGCAGCAGTTGGGATGAAATGTGGATTTTTTAATGCAAAATCCATTCGATCTCGACAACACTGCTGCCTATTTACGCTGGCGCGATCACAAGCTGGCTAACGCCATCACCGATACTGATGAGTTGATCGTCGAAATAAACAATCCTCGCGCACTGACTAAAGCAGAACATGCTGCTTTACTGGAACGATGCCGGCACAGCAACATGGTGATTTATTTCACCCGCACCACACCGGTTGATGAAAACATGGTGCGCCAGTTCGGATCGCAGTTCGGGCTGAACAGCCTGGATGCGAATTGGCTGGCAGACGAAGACGGCATCACGCGTGTCACCGTAAGTGCTGAAGATGGGCAGCGCCAGGCTTATATTCCCTACACCGACCGTGCCATCAAATGGCATACCGATGGCTATTACAATCCGCCCGACAGGCAGATACGCAGCATGATATTGCACTGCGTGCGGAGCGCCGGACAGGGTGGCGAGAACCGCTTGATGGACCATGAGATCGCCTATTTGATGTTGCGCGACAACAATGCCGATTTCATTCGCGCGCTGTCCGCACCGGATGCGATGACGATCCCGGAGCGCAACGACGAAGATGGTGTTGCGCGTGCTGCCCAAACCGGCCCGGTGTTTTCGACAGATCCGGTAAGCGGCAACTTGCACATGCGCTATACCGCACGCACCCGCAGCATCGAATGGAAGCAGGATGCAACAACACTTGCGGCTGTGGCCGCCTTGGAGAAACTGCTCGCCTCGGACCTGCCGCACATCCACCACACATTGTTAAGACCGGGGATGGGACTGTTGTGCAACAACGTTCTGCATGACCGTGCCGAATTCAGCGACCTCCCCGATCAAACCCGTTTGCTATACCGTGCGCGTTATCATGACCGGATTACCAGAACACACTACAACTGGTCGGGCAATGTGCAAGACAAATAAAAAGCGCCTTTTGCAGCCCGCCTCTATTTCGATATCAGGCTTCAAGGCGTTGGTTATCGAGAGTAAAAAACACTGAATTGGATTAGAACGGGAAAGTGTTAATGTTAATATTCCTATTTGCACAATCTGGGTGTTGTGCTTCCAACTGATTGAAGTCATGATCATAAAAAGGGTGGATGTCCCTTGCCTAATCAATAATAGGAGTATGTCGTGCAATTCAAACGAACCTTAACAGCTTATTCCATTGCAGCGGCTCTGATGACATTATCCGGAAATGCCGCAGCATCCGGCTTTGCGCTGATCGAGCAGAGCGCTAGCGGCATGGGTAACGCCTTTGCCGGCGGTGCGGCCAGTGCCGAAGACGCCAGCACGGTATTCTTCAATCCTGCCGGAATGTCGCGCCTGAACGGCAAGCAGGTCGTGGTGGCGGGGCATGCGATCAAGCCATCGGTTAAGTTTTCAGATACCGGTTCTGCTGCTGCTTTGTTTCAGACAGCGGGCGGCAATGGCGGTGATGCAGGCCGCTTGGCATTGGTGCCGAATGCGTATTTTACGATGGAGGTGAATCCGCAGACGCGCGTCGGGTTGGGCATCAATGCGCCTTTCGGACTGCAAACCGAATATGACTCGAACTGGATCGGGCGCTTTCAGGCGATCAAATCCAATATCCAGACCATCAATCTGAACCCATCCGTTTCCTATGATGTAAACGAGTCGGTTTCGCTAGGTGCGGGGCTGAACTATCAGCGTATTAATGGCGATCTAACGAGCGCTGTAAATTATGCTGCAGCAGTATATAGCGCTACCGGGGGAAGTATTGCCGCCGCAAACGCAGTGAATGCTGCAGGGGAAGGTGAAGGATTGTCGACGATATCAGGGAATGACTCTGCTTGGGGTTATAACTTTGGACTTATGTTTAAAGTGTCGCCGCAAACTCGGGTAGGTTTGGCTTACCGTTCAACCATTAAATACACCTTGTCCGGTACGGTGGGTTTTTCTGCCAATCGACCCAGTGTGGCTACTTTGTCACCCGTACTTGGTGTGCCGTTTGCCACAGCCGTTGCTGCAGGTATTGCAGCTGCAACAGCCGATGGAGCGGTGACACTGCCGATCACGATGCCAGATTCTTTTTCGGTGAGCGGCTTTCATCAGTTAGATAACAAATGGGACGTCATGGCAGACGCGACCTGGACCGGCTGGGGTGTGTTGCAAGAACTCAAGATCGATCGCACCACGGGTGCGAATCTGTTGACTGTGCAGGAGCATTGGAAGAACACTTGGCGTCTTTCGGTAGGGACGAGCTATCGCTATAACGAACAATGGAAAGCACGTGCCGGTATCGCTTTCGATCAGGCACCGGTATCCGATACGTACCGCACTGCGCGCATTCCCGACAATGATCGCACCTGGCTGTCAGTGGGTGGCCAATACAAACCGTCCAAGGAAAGTGCACTGGATTTCGGCTATGCGCATTTGTTCGTAAAGGATGCCACGATTGCCGATATGCAAGCTACAGGTGGGAAGGGTAACCTGGTTGGAACCTACAAGAACAGCGTTGACATCCTGAGCGTGCAATATACGTATAGCTTCTAAAGTAGTGCGATTGAAAAGATGGGAAGGCGATGCCTCCCCTTTTTGATGGGAAGTACTAATCAGCAAAATTTTCATAACCCCTTGGAAGTTAATCGGCCTCCCAAAATAAACAGCCCGCCAGAAAGGCGGGCTGAATAGAACTGTTGATTTTGATCTTGCTTACATCTTCCAACTATAAGCAATCCCGAGTGAATCCTCATCCATATTGAGATTTGCTTCACCGCCCCCCATACCAGGAGGTGCTCCGGGAGGTATAGAATTAGATCCATTGACCGTCTTCTTGAAAGCATGCATATAAGCAAGAGAAACCTCCGACTTGTTAGCAAGAGTCCAGGTACCCCCAAGGGTCATGTGATTCTCTACTACACCCGGAGCCAATATATTGAAGAAAGTTTGGCTTTCAGGAATGGGCTGTTTAGTAGTGCTTAAGCCCGCACGTACTGTAAACTCAGCACTGTATGCGTGACTTACACCTAGTTTGTAGACTGTCATGTTCTCCCAGCCAAACCCTGCCCCGTTGTCTGCGCCCAATGGTCCGCCTTCATTGAGGGTATTGGCAATGGATTTGACATCGCCATACTGAATAGTCTGGATGTCAAAAGCTACTGTGGTTTCTGGGCTTGCAGCTACTGCGATACCGACACCATAGTTGGCAGGGATGTCAAAGCCGCCCTGTTCGGCAAACAAGCCAGCATATTTGGTTAACTTGCCCATTTTGGTTCTGCTCTGGTAGGTAGCACCCAATGTCACCATAGGGGAAACTTTTCCTGTCCAACCCAGGCGCAGGCCATACCCTGTCGAAGAATCCTTGCCATTGTTGGTTACGTTGTTTGGATCGCTCGACATACCTTTAAAGGGTTCCAAACCATTTGCTTCAAACATTTGGTAAGCCAGATTCAAAGATACTCCAACAGCGTTGTCTGGATTAAATTTCATCGCCCAAGTCGGCGCGATGAACAGTTGTGAAAGGTTCACACCTGAAGGGTTTGATCCACCAAATGCAGCAAACGGGCTGCTGGAGTAATCGGTATTCATACCGCCGTTGCCGTAGACCGATACACCAAGAGACATTTCCGGATTCATCATCTTGTTGTAGCCAAATTCCGGAATGAAGAAGCTGCTGGTAGCATTTCCGTCGTATGTGCCATCAGCGCCGAAAGCATTGCCAACAATTTCGGATCCTCTATTCGGCTTGAACCAGTCCAAACCCAAATCGATCCGGTCACCCACCATGACCATCCCTGCTGGATTTGTGGCAGCGGCAAGAGAATCCTGCGGCAGCGCAATTCCTACGCCTGCCATGCCTTTTGCCTTAATGCCGTAGCCGTGCGAAAAATAACCATTGGTTGCATGCGCGAGCGGTGATGCAATTACGCCAGCGGCAATCAGTGAAACAGCGACTTTACTCATTTTCATAAAAAACTCCCCGATTGATTAATAGAAGACCCCTACCCTACTACCTGAAAAAATTATAGCAGCTCAAATAAACAGACAGATATCGGTGTCCCCGGCAAAACCCAGGAACATCGCCGCACCGCCGTATTCGCACTGCTCGATGAATTCGCTCTTGTCGAATTCGAACAGATCGACCGTCATCTGGCAAGCGATGAATTTCACGTCGGCTTCCAGACACAGGTCGCGCAGCTCTTGCAGCGAGGCCACACCATGTTTCTTCAGCTTCTGCTTCATCATCATGGTCGCCATGGATTCCATACCAGGCAGCATCTGCACCATCACCGGCATCGGCACAGGCATCGGCATCGCCGGGTTGGCCAGCGGGCTGATCATCACGCTCGACAGATCCTTGCGCAGCAACTGCAATCCGTAGAACGTGAAGAACACCTGCACCTCATAGCCCAAAGCGGCAGCGGTAGAAGCGAGGATGAATGGCGGATACGCCATATCAAGCGTGCCTTTGGTGGCGATGATCGCCATTTTTTTGGTAGTCATTTCTTTTCCTTAAGAATAGTTCGGGGCTAAAGCAGAGAAGTTACTTTTTCTTCATGAAAAAAATGTATTTTCCACTTTCTTCAGCCGTAGATAACAGGGGATTCCCAGTCTGATCGGAAAAAGCCTGCATATCCTTGATAGCGCCACTATCCGTGGCAATCAGTTTCAGCACCTGTCCGGAAGTCATATCGGCAAGTGCTTTTTTGGTTTTCAGGATAGGCAAAGGGCAGGACAAGCCACTCGCATCAAATTCTTTGTCAAAGTTCATAATTCCATCTCCTGCATGTTATTAAAATTTCCACTAAAACCAGTTTCAGAATCGCACAGAAACAACAATAAGTTTCTCATTATAGGAATAAGCAGCTAACCAGCGTCCATACCCACGAAGAGTAAACTGAATGACCCGTTGGGGTTATTCCGTAAACATCTCTTCGCAACGGCGCTCCTGTCAATGGTGGCAAAGTTTCCGTTTCGCACCTTAATTTATTCGGATTGAAGGTGCAAGCGGCGTGAATTACGGACGTTCAAGCTTGCGCATGGCTTGCGGCAACAGATGCATGTCCACCAGTACGCTCGGCAAAACTGCCCGGAAAAACGCTTGACCTTCATACATCATACGGTAGTACTCAATCTTCATGGTAAGCACGCTGCCAAAGACGATGGAGGCAAATACCATCATCGAACCCAGTGACAGGGTGGATACACCGGTCACGCCCTGCCCGATGGTGCAGCCCATGCCCAGCACGCCGCCGATGCCCATCAGGATGCCGCCAGTCACATGCCTGACCGTGTCCTTCAGGGAAACAAACCCTTGCACGTGAAATGTTCCGGAAATCACGGCATACAGCATGGATCCGATGACAAGGCCAGCAGCGCAGGTCATGCCGAACGTGATCAACAACTGACTCGGCGCCATCCCGAAAGCCAGAAATTCACCCATCGGATTGACGAAGGTCAGCGATTGCACGCCCACACCAACCGGCCGCTGATCCATCCATTCGACGGCTTCCAGCACTTCTTTGCCGAGCGGTCCGCCGGTGAGATACCAGCCCGCAGCGACAGCCAGACCCAGCGCCAGCCCGGCGGTCCAGTCGTTCGGATTGGAGCGAAATTCTTTCGCACTGAACGCCCAAAGCGCGATGAGGATCGCCAGCACCAGACCGGTAATCAGGGTGAACGTACCCACAGCCGATTCTATACCTGCTACTCGTGCCAACAAAGCGGGCAGCGATTGATTGTTCAGTTGAAATTGGGAAAGGTCAAGGGTAAGCGGCGATATCCAACTGTGGAACATCACGCCGTAGAAGTCAGTTTTAGTCATCAGATATGCCATGACCGCCGTGACCAGAGCGACCAACAGCGATTTCAGACTGCCACGGCCGATGTTGATGAGCGACTTATTCAGGCAGCCGCCGCCCAGCGTCATGCCGATGCCAAACAGGAAGCCACCGAGCAGGTAGCGCGGCCACGCGAAATTGGCAGTCAGGTAGGGCGGGATGGTCTTGTCAACACTCAACACATCTCTCGCTTCCATGATGCTGACAGACAGAATGGCAATGGCAGCAGCAAATAACAACGCAAACAGACGGCCGCGGTTGCCGAAGTTGATCCAGTCCGAAATGCCGCCCATGGTGCAGAAATTGGTTTTGTTGATCAGCGCACCCAGCGGGACGGAAAACGCCAAGCCCAACAACAAAAGTTTTTGAGTGGGTTCCATGACTTCCTCTTTGAGCCTGTACCACCCCAGCGATAAAACCGGGAAACATTAAGCGATGACTGCTTCGTCGGAACGGCTATCGCCCATATTATCCACCCACGAAATTGTGATCTTATCCCCCGGCGTTCCACCCTTGAAATGGCAGGACAAATAAGGGTTTTTAGAGATTCCCGTTCCCCACTGTGACTCGAGAACAGTTCGGCCATTATGCTGCACCTTTACATCAGTAATGTACCAGGCCGGAATCACTACCCCCTCCTTATCTTTGCGCCGCCCGGTTTCCATGTCGTGCTGCATTAAAACTTTGACCTCGGTAACGCCTTCCGTCACGGAGGCGCGAATTTTCATCGGGTTGCCCATAATCTTTTTTCCTTATCGTTTGAACGATGTCAACGTATTCATCAACTGCAACCGCCAATCGTGACTTTGACTTCTTTGGCGGTGCGGTAGAACTTTCCACCGGCTTTCACCAAGGCAATTACATTAGCTGTCTCTGCCATCTTGATTCGTGTGGTTATAAAACCTTCAGTTCCCTCGGGTATGACAAAGTTAGCGATAAGTACGGTGGGATTCTTGTCCGAAAAAATGAAAATTTGTTCGGTGCGCGCCAAAGAACTGACCACGGTAACCGGTACCACCGCGCCGTTTTCAGCGATTTCAGGTACAGTGAGTTGAAGCGCTGCACTGTTTTGCGGAATGGCGACACCCAGCGCATCAAGTGCTTCATTCATGGTTTTTGCCGCGAAAGCTTTCTCGTTGCGTGCCGCCCATGCGGTGCCGGGTTGTATCAGGCCAAGCGAAGCGAACAATGCCAGCAGCCCCATGCCGCTGCCCGTCTTGAGCACCTGACGGCGCTCCATGTTCATTTCCGGATTCATCAAGTTATCTCCCCTGTTAATTTGGCATCCACGGATATGCTTATGCAGGCGTATAGTCGAGGGTCAGTCTACCGTTATCCATACCCTTGATGGCTGATCTGTAATGATCCGATAGGGTTATTCATTCCAGCCCGGTCATTGCAACAACGAGACTTAAATCGTCCACCGACTTCATTTCAGTCATTGAGTCAGGAAAGCATACGTTCTTCTCGTTAGGATTGGCGTTTCAACACGCCGGTATGCTTCCCGAATACTGACTGAGCAACTTCGTGATCGTATTTTCACCTGCGCTTTCGCGATACACGCCGGCACCAAACTCCTCGATCAAATCGCGCTTGTAACTCTTGAAATACTGATCAATCAACTGGTGTCCGGCCATACCGGTTGCAACGAGGCTGTCGTCAGCAGGATTGTATTCCAGACGTATCGGCAACAAGGGGTAAGGCGCAGGGCCGGAAACGCGTTCGGCACCTTTCACCGGGTCAAATACGCTGCCGTGGGCGCAACACACAATCTTGCCCGGCG
>JBARHM010000054.1:0-6806 GCA_049799235.1 Gallionella sp. | reverse complement strand
CTGCAAGTACATGTCTTTCGATGTTACCCTCAAAGCCTGGCTGTCCCTCAGCCTGACGCGGGGTCTGGGCGCTGAGAGTGCGCGCCGCCTGCTTAAGGAATTCGGCTCTCCCGACGCGGTCTTCACTGCCTCCATCAACTCGCTCAAATCTGTCGTCAAGTCCGATGTCGCCGCCGAAATCAGCGCGGGCATCAATGAAGATGCCATTGCTTCAACCTTGGCCTGGCTGGAAGATGCCAACAACCACATCATCACCCTGGCTGACGACGACTACCCGCAGGCATTGCTGAACATCCCCGACCCGCCGTTGTTGTTGTATGTCAAAGGACGGACTGACCTGCTCAATCGCGCAGCGCTGGCCGTGGTCGGCAGCCGCAATGCCACCCCTCAAGGCATCGGTAACGCCGAAGCCTTTGCAAAGACGCTGAGCGATGCCGGATTGTGCATCATCAGCGGCATGGCGCACGGCATTGATGCCGCGGCACACCGTGGCGCATTGCGCGGCCAGGGTAACAATAAGGGCAGCAGTATTGCGATCGTCGGAACCGGATTGGACAAGGTCTATCCCGCCGCGAATCGTGATCTCGCCCATGCGCTCGCGCAGCAGGGTGCGCTGATATCGGAATTTCCGCTCGGAACCCCGCCGCTGGCCGCCAACTTCCCGCGCCGCAATCGGCTCATCAGCGGCATGAGCGCCGGTTGCCTGGTGGTGGAAGCCGGATTGCAAAGCGGTTCGCTGATTACCGCGCGTTTGGCGCTGGAGCAGGGCAGGGACGTATTCGCAATTCCCGGCTCGATACATGCTCCGCAAAGCAAGGGCTGCCATGCGCTCCTCAAACAGGGCGCGAAGCTGGTCGAGACCGCACAGGATATTCTGGAGGAGTTGAGTGGCTGTTTTCCCCCACCAATGTGCAACCCTTCTACAAAGTATGCGGACATGCAGGATCACGATTTCGCGCTGCTGGATCATATCGGCTTCGATCCGGTGGATGTGGACACGCTCAGAGCGCGTTGCGGCTTGACGATAGCCGAGCTATCGGCCATGCTGTTGACACTCGAACTGGAAGGGCTCATCAGCACATTGCCCGGCGGACTTTATCAACGAATTCAATAAAACCACGCAAAGCATGTTCGAAATTTTGATGTACCTGTTTGAAAATTACTTCGACGCAGGCGGCTATCCGGAACCGGACAAGCTGGAGCGCAAGCTTTCCGCCGCAGGATTCGAGGACGATGACATCAGCGAAGCGCTATCTTGGCTATCCGCATTGCAACAGCAAAATCCGGAAAACTACCCTTCCAGCCTTGAGCATGCAGGGCAGCGGCATTTTGCCGAACTGGAGCGGAAGCGTGTCAGCATTGAAGCACGCCAATTCCTGTTGTTCGCCGAACAGCAACATCTGATTTCGGCCATTGAGCGCGAGATGATCATAGACCGTGCGGTCGCGTTGCATCATGAAAACCTCGCGCTGGATAAACTCAAGTTGATAATGCTGATGATATTGTGGAATCGTCATCAGGACCTTGATCAACTGCTGATCGAGGAACTGCTTTCCCCGCTTCATTCAGCGCAATTACATTGAACCTTATTACTCACGCATGGCAACCAATCTCCTGATCGTCGAATCACCGGCCAAGGCCAAAACACTTCAAAAATACCTGGGCAAGGATTTCGAGATACTCGCTTCGTACGGGCACGTGCGCGATTTGATCCCAAAGACCGGCGCCGTCGATCCCGATAATGGTTTCGCGATGAAGTACGAGACGATCTCGCGCAACAGCAAGCATATGGACGCGATCGCCAAGGCCGCTGCTGTTGCGGACAACATCTATCTCGCACCCGACCCGGACCGCGAAGGCGAGGCGATCGCCTGGCATATCGCAGAATTGCTCAAAACCAGGCGCGGCCTGAAAGGCAAGAACCTTCAACGCGTGGTGTTCTATGAGATCACCCAATCTGCGGTGCGCGAAGCGGTCGCACATCCGCGCCAGATTTCCCAGCCGCTGGTGAACGCCCAACAGGCGCGCCGCGCGCTCGATTATCTGGTCGGCTTCAATCTTTCACCGCTGTTGTGGCGCAAGATACGTCCTGGTTTGTCGGCGGGCCGCGTGCAAAGTCCCGCGCTGCGCATGATCGTCGAACGCGAGCTGGAGATCGAGGCGTTCAAAAGCCGGGAGTACTGGACCGTGCACCTAGAAAGCCACAAGGATCATCAGCCTTTCACCGCAAAGCTTTTCCAGTATCAGGGCAAGAAACTGGAGCAACTCACCATCGGCAGCCAGGCCGAGTACGACGCGATCCACGCCAAGCTCAGCGATGCCAAGCTGCCGCCCAAGGTGGTGCGAGTCGAGAAGAAGGCCAAGCAGCGTTATGCCGCCGCGCCTTTCACCACATCCACATTGCAGCAGGAAGCGGTACGCAAACTTGGTATGACTGCCGATCGCACGATGCTTACGGCACAATCGCTCTATGAAGGCGTTGACATCGGCGGGCAGACGGTCGGTCTTATTTCATACATGCGCACCGATTCGGTTGCGCTGGCCAAGGAAGCCGTGCAGGAGATCCGTGACTACATCAAGGACAATTTTTCCGGCGACTATCTACCTGCCACCCAGCCGGCCTTCAAGAGCAAGACCAAGAACGCACAGGAATCGCATGAAGCGATACGCCCGACCTCGATCGAACGCACCCCTGACAGCATCCGCGACCACCTGACCGCCGATCAGGCGCGCCTGTATGAGATGATCTGGAAACGTACGCTGGCATGCCAGATGTCGCCTGCGCGTTTCGATACCGTCAGCGTGGATATACGACTGGGCGGCGACAACACGCTTTTCCGCGCCAACGGCCAGGTTCTGGTTTTCCCCGGTTTCATCAGCGTATACATGGAAGACGTGGACGACGCGACCCAAGAGGAGGGCGGCAAACTGCCGCCACTGGCCGAAGGGGATGTTTTGCCCATCGACAAGCTTTATGGCGAACAACATTTCACCCAGCCTCCGCCGCGTTACTCGGAAGCCAGCCTGGTCAAATCTCTGGAGGAACACGGCATCGGCCGTCCTTCCACTTATGCCACCATCATCTCCACGCTGCAGGCCCGCGAATACGCGGTGCTCGACAAGAAGCGTTTCATGCCCACCGATGTCGGTCGCGTGGTCACGCGTTTCCTCACCGAGCATTTCACCCGTTATGTCGATTACGGTTTCACTGCCCATCTCGAAGACGAACTGGACGAGGTTTCCGAGGGTAAGCGCGACTGGGTACCGGTAATGGATGAATTCTGGAAAGGATTCAACAAACTCATCACTGAAAAGCAAAGCATAGAACGCAAGGATGTCACCCAGGAATTGATCGGCGAGGCTTGCCCGAAATGCGGCAAACCGCTGTCCAAGCGCCTCGGCAAGCGCGGCAGCTTTATCGGTTGCACCGGCTTTCCCGAATGCGATTTCACCCGCAGCCTGAGCGGCGATCAGGAAGATGACGGCACCGCGCGGCGCGAGCTGGGCGTACATCCGGAGACCAGGCAAGCCGTGCTGTTGCTGCGCGGTCCGTATGGCTACTACGTTCAACTCGGCGAAGTGGTGGAAGGTGAAAAAGTCAAACCCAAGCGCGTCTCCTGGCCGAAGGAAATGCCGCTCGAACAAGCCGATCTGGTCAGCGCACTGAAGCTGCTGTCACTACCGCGCGAACTCGGTTTGCATCCGGTATCCGGCAAGAAGGTCATCGTCAACATCGGTCGCTTCGGTCCCTACATCGGACACGACGGCAAGTTCAAATCCATCCCGCGCAGCGACAGTATTTTCGATATCAAGCTTGATCGCGCGCTGGAATTGCTGGCACAAGCCCGTCAAGGCACCACAGTATTGCGTGTGCTGGGCGATCACCCGGCCGACAAGACCAGCGTGGAGATCTGCAGCGGCCGCTATGGCCCTTATGTCCGGCATGGAAAGATCAACGCCACACTGCCCAGGGATGTCACTCCTGAGGCAATCACGCTGGAAGAAGCCATGGAACTGATCGCTGCCAAGGCGGCCAAGGGTACGGTCAGCAAGAAATCCGGCAGCAACAAGGCAGTGGCAAAATCCAAAGTCAAGCTGGCAGCAAAATCAGCCAAGCCCAAGTCCACTTCTGCCAGGACAAAAACAGCAGCCAAGGCAACCAAACCTGCTGCAAAAAAGGTAGCGGTTGACAAGGCAAAAAAGCCTGCGGCCAAAAAGGTTGCTGCAAAGAAAGCCGTAAAGGGCAATGCGTAGCTTTTGCTGCGCGCCCTGTGCTGATGCGCGCGATCAGGGAATTGACTTTACTGGCCGGATGACTTGATCTGCCATGCGGCGTGGCATGCTACACATTTGTTCAATGTGTCCGATGCCATCTTCAAGATTTCCGCTGACGATTTACCATCCTCTGCTGCTTTGGCGATGTCATCCATTTCCTGGTGCACGCTCATGCCCAGCTGCTTGAACTCGATAGGCAGCTTGGCCATCAGCGCCGGATTGACATCCGCTGCACCAGCCATGCCAGCCGCATGTGCAGCCCTGCTGATGCGCTGCATGTCACCCTGATTCGCTCCTTCCAATATCTGTTGCGTCGCAACCAGTAGCCCGCGCATTTCAGACAACACCAGATCACGCTCGCCTGGCTGCAGCACGATCGCAGCTCTGCCATCGGTTCCTGCAACTGTGAAGCCGCGGATGAAAAACCATGCGAATACCGCAATGGTAGCCAGCCAGAGCAGCAAAGCAATTTGTGCGAGCCTGTTCGATTTCATGTCACCCTCTTATCGGTAGTAAAGGAAGTATCACAGAATAAATAAGTTCTGATGGGTTGTCTGTGATATACATCACACAAATTCGCGCTATCAAAGTCAGTGCGCCTCGTCCCAATTTTTCCCCTCGCCCAGTTCCACCAGCAACGGCACTTTCAGTTCTGCCACCCCGCACATCAATTTAGGCAGCATATCTTTCACTTGATGAAGTTCCGACTGCGGGACTTCGAGCACCAGTTCGTCATGCACCTGCATGATCAAACGGCTTTGTCTGCTCTCTTGTTCCAGCCAGTGCTGTACCGTAATCATCGCCAGCTTGATCAGATCCGCTGCCGTACCCTGCATCGGCGCGTTGATTGCGGCGCGTTCCGCGCCCTGGCGGCGCATGCCATTGCTGCTGTTGATCTCCGGCAGCCACAGCCGGCGGCCGAACACGGTTTCGACATAGCCTTGCTGTTTAGCCTGTTCGCGGGTGCTGTCCATGTAGTTCTTCACGCCGGGATAGCGCGTGAAGTAACGATCAATGTAGGCGGTTGCCGCGCTGCGCTCGATGCCGAGTTGCTTGGCCAGGCCGAATGCGGACATGCCGTAGATCAGGCCGAAGTTGATCACCTTGGCATAGCGGCGCTGTTCGCTTGATACATCTGCGGGTGCGACCATGAAGATCTCGGCAGCGGTGTGACGATGGATGTCCTCGTTGTTGGCGAACGCCGTGAGCAGACCCGCATCACCGGACAGGTGCGCCATGATGCGCAATTCGATCTGTGAATAGTCCGCCGACACGATGCAACTTCCTCCAGGCGCAACAAACGCTTCGCGAATGCGCCGACCTTCCGCGCTGCGTATCGGGATGTTCTGCAGGTTGGGATCGTTCGAGGCAAGGCGTCCGGTGACTGCGACGGCTTGCGAATAGCTGGTATGCACGCGGCCGGTCGCGGGATCGACCGACAGCGGGAGTTTGTCTGTATAGGTGGACTTGAGTTTTGCCATGCCGCGATATTCCAGCAGGATTTTTGGCAACGGGTAATCGAGCGCCAGTTCCTGGAGCACTTCTTCATCGGTGGAGGGCGTGCCGCTCGGGGTCTTCTTCACCACCGGCAAGCCGAGTTTGTCGAACAGGATCTCCTGTATCTGCTTGGGCGAGTTCAGGTTGAACGGCTGCCCGGCGGCCCCGTGGGCCATGGCTTCCAGCGCGATCATCTTTTCTCCCAATTCGCGGCTCTGGATCTGTAGCAGCGCGCTGTCGAGCAATACGCCGTTCCGTTCCATCGTGTAGAGCACATGCATGGTCGGCATTTCGATGTCGCGATATACATGTTGCAGTCCCTTTTGTGCCTCGATCTGCGGCGATAATTTTTGATGGAGCTGCAGCGTGATGTCGGCATCCTCGGCCGCATAATGCGTGGCAGTATCGATAGCCACCTGGTCGAAACAGAGTTGCTTTGCGCCCTTGCCGGCCACATCAGCGAAGCTGATGGTCTTCACATTGAGATGGCGCAGTGCGAGGTTATCCATATCGTGCGGCTTGTGGCTTTCCAGCACGTAGGATTGCAGCAGCGTGTCGTCGTGGATACCCGCAAGCCGAATTCCGTGATTGGCAAAGATGTGCCTGTCGTATTTGAGATTCTGGCCGAGCTTGTGGTGCTGTTCGCTCTCCAGCCACGGTTTGAGTTTGGCAAGGACATGCTCGCGACTGAGTTGATCCGGCGCGCCAGGATAGACATGTGCAAGCGGCAGGTAGGCGGCGTGGTGCGGCCGGATCGCAAACGAAATGCCGACCAGTTGCGCGTTCATCATGTCCAGACCGGTTGTTTCGGTGTCCACACAGACCAGTTCGGAGGCGAGGATTTCCTCCAACCAACCATCGAGTTGCGCTTCGGTCAAAATCTTCTCGTAGCGGGTATTGTCGGTGCGGGTTGGCTCGATGCCGGATGATTCCTGGAGAACTTCACTACCCCCTCTCCCTTGCAGGGAGAGGGCTCGGGTGAGGGTAGACTCCTTGCGCTCTCTACCCCCTCCCTCACCCTCCCCCTGCAAGGG
>JBARHM010000053.1:0-3825 GCA_049799235.1 Gallionella sp. | reverse complement strand
ATGCTGCTTTGATGCTCTCAGGCGATGCACGCAAGGGAAACATGTCCTTCTTCACCGATCTCATCTATCTCGACATCTCCGGTAGTGACAGTCACGTGAAGTCGGTGGACTTCGGCGGCTCGCAGGTGAACAGCAGCATAGACGCTGGTACCCAGACCTCGATCAAGGGTACTGTCTGGACTCTCGGTGGTGGTTACACCGTGGTGCACACCGCTGATGCCAGCCTTGATGTGCTCGGTGGCTTGCGCTATTTGGGAGTCGATGTCTCCACCGACTGGCATCTCACCACCATCATCACCGATCCCGGCGGTGGCGGTGGGACGTTCCCCCTTACGGGCACAGTGTCCGAAAGAGTGGATCTGTGGGACGCCATCATTGGCATGCGTGGCAGGATAGGTGTGGGCAGTGAAGGCAAGTGGAGCTTTCCCTACTACCTGGATGTTGGCATGGGTTCTTCCATTCACACTTGGCAGGCTGTGCTGGGAGTGGCTTACAGCTACGACTGGGGTGACGTTTTGCTGGCCTACCGACACCTCTCATATGGCCAGAGCGGCGACCAATTTATTCAGAGTCTCAGCTTTAGCGGTCCGATGCTGGGCGCGATGTTCCGGTTCTGAGCCTGATCGGAAGATTGGATCTGCCTCCCGCGCGGTAAGCGAGGTTTATTCCTCATCGATTCGCACACTATTCACCCTGCTCAAGCGGAACTAAGTGATCACTAATTCCAGACCCCATCATCGACCCTGTCGCCGCTGATATACTCACCAGCACACGCGATCAAGATGATTTTCAATTTGAAATCCATTTTATTCCTGATGATGCTGTTATGTTGCGCTGAAGCGCGCAGCGAGATCAACGGCCCGCCGATCGTGGACAACAATTACAACCTGGATCTGCGGCAGGGCCCCATCATCGGCTCGGCCCGGCAAGTGGCGTTGGGAGGCGCGTACATCGGGGTGGCGGAAGGCATTAACTCTCTCAATTCAAATCCCGCGGGCGTGGCGTTTCGGCTGGAGCATTCAACAACGGAATTCGATTGGGACTGGACCGTCGGCCTGAACAACCTGAAAAGTAATGACTTCGACAACAACGGTGTATCTCCACCGGACTACAAGAGTCATCGGATACGTTCCCTCGGACTGATGGGCCAATACGGGCCTTGGGGACTCGGTATTTTGAACAATGCTGAAATCCTCTCCCTTGAAGGCCTCAACAGTGACGATGAATACGTCTTGAGCGTTACAACCCTGGCTTTGGGCCGGCAATTTCTGGACCGTGAATTGACAGTAGGGGTTGGGGTACGCGCCACCTTGACCAAGTTGCAAAACCAGCCTTTCGATGCGACGCTCGGGAAAATCTCCGGCACCGGCTGGGACATTGGCGCCGTATGGAATCCGGAACGCGGACCTTTTCGACTCGGCGCTGCGTATTCCTCATCCATCAGTTCCGATCAGTCACTCAATAACACGAGCGGCATCCCGGTCACCGTAAACGGCCTGATCGTTCCACAACAAGTGATACTGCCAGCGACTTTGGGGGAAGGTTTCTCCTATGCTGTCGAATCGGCGCCGTTCTGGAAGGATCACAAATGGCTGGTAGCAAGCGATCTGCTCTTCACAGCGGCGAGCGAGAACGCCGTGGGCGTCGAATCGGTGCTGGCCCAGAAGATGCAGCCCGTAGGTACTCATGACACCACCGGCGTTCGGCTGGGTTCGGAACTCGAAACATTGCCGGGCCGTTTGCGGCTCCGCTTGGGAAGTTATTACGAACCGTCAAATTACGAGGGTGTGCAAAGCCGGACGCACCTGACAGGAGGTTTTGAAGTGCGCGCGTTTCACACGAGTATTTGGGGCGAACACGACTGGAATCTGACTTTTGCGATTGATTCCGCGCGCGACTACCTGAACATGCTTGTTGCACTCGGCTTCTGGTATTTTTAGCGTCTTAATTTCCAAACAGCTGAATGAGGGCTCTTTAACATGTTATCGAATTCGGGGTGGGGAAGGAATGCGCACAGAGTTGCGCTGCTGTGCACGGCCATATTTGTTCTGGCTTCATCGCACGCGCGTGCTGCCGAACTCGAACCGAGGGCATACGCGAACGCGCCAGTCGGGATGAATTTCATGATTGCAGGCTTTGCCAACTCTGAAGGAGGTTTGTCCACCGATCCTGCTTCGCCGCTCCAGGATGCCCATCTCAATATCAACACCGGTGTCCTCGCCTACGCGCGCAGCCTGGATGTGTGGGGCAAGTCCGGGAAATTCGACATCATCATGCCTTATTCCGATTTGTCGGGATCCGCGCTGGTTTCCGGTCAACCGGCGGAGCGTAATATTTCCGGGTTGAACGACCCGCGCTTTCGTTTTTCGGCCAATTTTATTGGCGCACCGGCATTGTCGATGCAGGAGTTTGCCGGCTACCAGCAGGATCTGATTGTCGGGGCGAGCCTTCAGGTGTCCGCACCAGTCGGCCAGTATGACCCCAGCAGGTTGGTTAACATCGGTACCAACCGCTGGTTTGTCAAGCCGGACATCGGGATATCCAAGGCACTGGGGTCAGTTACGCTGGAGTTTTCCGCGGGCGCGTTTTACTACAGCAAGAATGACGACTATTACGGCGGCAGAACGCTTGAACAGGACCCTGTGTATACCACCCAGGCTCACATCACCTACGGTTTTCGGAACGGCGTTTGGGTAGCATTGGATGCGACTTACGATTTCGGCGGACGTACGACAGTCAACGGCGTGCAGAACGATGATGAAATGGAAAATTCGCGCTTCGGTGCCACCCTTGCTGTACCCTTGAACCGCAACTACTCGATCAAACTCTACGCCAGCTCCGGCGTATCCACTCGTACCGGCAGCGACTACAAACTCGGCGGGATGGCGTTGCAATACCGCTGGTGAGAGGTTGGACAGCAACGGGCCGCCGGGTGCCAAGTTTTTTCATGCGCGTCAAGAGCATGCCGGGCATCTGTGCCGTATCGCGTGTATTTCAAAAGCGCATCATCAACGCCGCACTGGCCTCTGTCTGCACGAAGCCGCTGCTGTTCAGTTTGATGGTGCAGCCGCCTGAGCAGAACACTTCGGTGTTGGCATTGAGCGACGTGTAGATTCCGCGCAGGTCGAACCGCAGGCCCAGATTCTTGGTGAAGAAGATCTTTGCTCCGCCGCCGAGCGAAAGTGAGAAGCGATTTTCCGTGGTGAGGTCAGCGGGTTTCGGATCCATGCGAGTAAGGCCGAACGTGCCCGTCAGGAACGGGCGAACGCGGTCACCTGCCGGCAACATATAAAGTCCGCCGATGTGGTAGTAGTCGATCGTAAGATCGAACAGCGGGTTTCCCGTGAATAATGGATCGTTGGTAGACAAGTGTGTGTTCTGGCGGCTCAGGAGAACCTCGATCTGCTTGTCTGGCTCAAGGTCGAAGTCAAACACCAGTCCGTAGGAAGCTGCATCCACGACCTCAAAATTGGCATTGGTAATGGAGTCCTCGAAGCTGCCACCGAAGCGGTGGCCGGTGAACGGGGCGACCTCGACCGCTCGCGCAGGCGCAGCATGGGACAGAGCCAGCATGGAGAGTGCTAGCACCAATGACCGCAGCGTAGTGGTGAAAATCGTCTTGGTTAAACATACCGGGCTCGAGGAAAGTACGATGTTGTAATCAAGTCTTCGGTCGTCTTTCATTGGATTCTCCCTCTGTAGATTTGTCGAATGTTATCAGCTATCTTCAGGCTAGTCTTCATGCAACGGTGGTAAAATAATCCAAAAGATCACAACGATTTTCGGGAGCAATGATGCAAGTCCGCACAGTAACCACCACCCCCT
>JBARHM010000052.1:0-7494 GCA_049799235.1 Gallionella sp. | reverse complement strand
GGTCAACAGCTTGTCTCACGCACAGCAAACCGTTCCGGGGCGAGAGCAATATCTTTATCGCCCCTACCGGCAGGAAAATGGGGCGGATGGCTTGACCTGCTTTTTCCGCGATGACCGCTTGTCCGACTTGATCGGTTTCGAATACTCCCGCTGGCATGGCAAGGATGCAGCGCAAAATTTCATCGATCAGATCGAAGCTATCGCCGCGCAGGCACCAGAGGGTGAAACGCCCGTTGTCAGCGTCATCCTGGATGGCGAAAACGCCTGGGAATACTATCCCTATAACGGTTATTACTTTCTTGATGAGTTGTATACAGCGCTTGAAGCACACCCTGAAATTCACACCAATACTTACAGCGACTATCTGAAATCGAGCCCGTCACTCACAGACGGCGCGAAAATACACAGCCTGCCAGGCATCGTTGCCGGCAGTTGGGTGTATGGTGATTTCTCGACCTGGATAGGCTCCAAGGACAAGAACCGCGCCTGGGACTTGCTGTGTGTGGCCAAGCAAAGTTTCGATATGGTCATGTCCAGCGAACGGCTCAGTCCGGCAGAGAAGGAGGCCGCCGAAAAGCAGCTCTTTTCCTGCGAAAGCTCCGACTGGTTCTGGTGGTTTGGCGACTACAACCCATCCCACTCTGTCGCCAGCTTCGATCGGTTGTTCCGGCACAATCTGTCCGAGTTGTACCGCTTGCTGAAGTTACCGCCGCCCATGAATCTTTCCGAACCGGTCAGCCAAGGCGGTGGTAACCCGGAAGTGGGCGGTGCGATGAGGCGCGCTTCCGAATAGGGTGTTTGCGATAATCAAGGATTATTCCAGCCAAACAGGCTTATGTTATTAACTGAACGCACCAGCGGTATATTGCTGCATCCTACTTCTCTTCCGGGAGCGCTAGGCTCAGGCGATTTTGGCCCGGATGCATACAAGTTCGTTGACTGGCTGATAAGCGCCGGCCAGACCTATTGGCAGACATTGCCGCTAGGCGGCATTGGTCCTGGAAATTCTCCTTACATGAGCAGTTCTGCCTTTGCCGGCAATATCCTGCTGATCGACCTTGCAGAATTGGCGGAACTGGGCTGGCTGGAAGAAGAAGACCTGAAGCCCCATCCGGAATTCCGCGCTGACCGGATAGATTTCGCACTGCTGCATCCCTTTCGCATGGCCAGACTGCGCCGCGCAGCCCATGCTTTCTTCGCCAGCCCTGACAAGCGCAGCCGCACTGAATATATCGAGTTCTGTGACGTTGAAAGCGATTGGCTCGACGACTATGCGTTATTCATGATGCTGAACGCAAGTCAAAACGGCCTCTCCTGGAATCACTGGCCCGCCGAACTAGCCAAAAGAAACCCCCTTGCGCGGCGCCGGGTTACAGAAAGTTGTGATGAGGAAATCGGTTTCTGGAAATTCTGTCAATGGTGTTTTGCGCGCCAGTGGTCAAAGTTGAAGCAATATGCCAACGAGCGGGGGGTACGCATCATCGGGGACGTGCCGATCTTTGTGGCCTATCAGAGCGCCGACGTCTGGGCACACCAGGAACTGTTCGAACTTGACGAGAGTGGGGAACCGACAGTCGTTGCAGGTGTTCCTCCTGATTATTTCAGCGAAACGGGACAGTTATGGGGAAATCCGTTGTACCGCTGGGATACTCACGAAAAGACCGGTTTTGCCTGGTGGATAGCGCGTTTGCGATATGCGCTCAAGCTGTTCGACCTGGTGCGTATCGATCATTTCCGTGGTTTTGCCAGCTACTGGGAAATTCCCGCTGGTGAAACCACCGCGATTAATGGAAAGTGGGTGCCCGGGCCGGGTGCAAAGTTGTTCCAGGCCTTTCAAGATGCGCTAGGGGAGTTGCCCATCATTGCCGAAGACCTCGGCGTAATCACTCCTGACGTCGTGGAACTGCGCGAACAATTCAATCTGCCGGGGATGCGCATCCTGCAATTCGCATTCGGCGAGGATGATACCCACTATTTTTTGCCGCACCACTATGTGCCCAACTCGGTTGCGTACACGGGCACGCATGACAACGATACGACCATCGGCTGGTGGAACACGGCTACACCTCAAGAGAAGGAATTTGCACAGAAATATCTTGATTCAACCGGCCATCAGATTCAATGGGACTTGATTAAGTCTATTTCCGGCTCTGAAGCAAATACCGTAATAATTCCAATGCAGGACGTTCTTGGTCTGGCTGGTGATCATCGTATGAATTATCCCGGTCAGATTGGCGACAATTGGGAGTGGCGCTTTTCATGGGAGCAGGTACGACAAGAATATACCGATGACTTGGCAAAATTATCGAAGAAGTTCAGACGCAAGCCGCCAGTTCAAATCTTGCCCTCAGCATAGTTAAAGTACATTCTTAACTGCGTATATTCCGCATTTATTAAACAAAATCATAATAATTAACAAAGCCATAAAGTAGAATTCTTAGGCATCACATTCATTTAACATAATATACATTATGCGTATCAGGAAGGCGGAGAAAAGACTGATTATCAGGGCTCTTTTCCTGAAACTGATCCAGTTGATTAGATCGGATAATGGCCTTCATATTCGCCGAGAAGCTTAAAGAAAAGCCTACAACGTTGAAGGAAAAATTAGGAGTTTGAAATGCAATGGAACATGGCTTAAACACAAAGCTAATCATCAAAAATAATTATAAAATTACAAATAGTATGAGCGAACAATTTTTATAATGTCCCAAACAACCTTATCGAAACTATTCTCAAGAACAGAGATATTCCTAAAATTATATTTTTTAGCCCAAGCAAGCGTATCAGAAGGATTTGTATTAACTATAAATAAGTCTGCATTACTTTCCTGTATTGGCTTCCATACATGCACGTCATCTGCAGTATATCTAATACCAACCAGAATCACTGAAGACGACATTTTCATAATTCGTGAATAATTTAGTTGAATTTCATTTATTAGTTCATTGTTAATTACTACTCTTTTTCCTTTTTCATACATCGCTATAATAGGACTCAATTTAATATTATTATTATCATAGTGCCAAGAAGTGACTTCTTCATGAGTAAAAACAAAGTCAGTCTCCAATCCCTCAAAAAACACACTAGTCTTTTTTGCTACAAGATTATTAATGTTCAACCAAGTAGGAAACCTGGGTAAAAAATTTGACGAACCATGAAGCTTTAATAAATTGATACCGTTTCCATTACCGTGGTAATTAAAATCAAGTTGATGAGAAATTAATGCTTGTTCAATCAGAAGATCGTAATTCAAAGTCACAATGTTTAATTGTTTGGTGTAAGCACGAAGTCTACTAAATAATCTAACGTAAGCATTATCATTCTTAGCTTGGAAAGAAGAAAAAAAGAGAGCCAACTCTCTCTGCAGAGGAATAATTTCACGATTATCATTGGCAATCATTGCCATCCCTGCTTCAAATCCATCATTTAAAAATACTGACTTTATGTCATCTTTGAGTTGTGAAAATGCACCTCCGCTTTTGTTAAGGAGTGGTAAAAATGCACCCCCTCCTTCATTAAGATCATTAAAAAGATCTTTACCAAGAGGTGGAGTTTTAGAGCATCCACCTGAACCATGACTGGCACCCGCACCAAAAATCAAAGTGACGGATGGAGAAGGTAAAACAACTTCCTTATCGACTAATTGCTTAGCAACGATATTAGGTTGTTTATCCCCTTTCGACTTTTTCATTGCAGTACTCCCACATTCATCTTGAAAAAATCATAATTTAATCTTTCTGCATTTTCATTAAATTGGCGAATGCATCCTTTTAGCACAGATCAAACTCAGTGTGACAAAAAGCAAAAAAGACCAGCTTTGCACTGGGAAGCAAATCCACCGATTGGTGACTTCCGGAGAGTTCGGAACAGACCAACAGACAGTCCATGCGTGCTGGTGCAAATCCTAAAACCATGAAGGAGCTTTCACCGGGTGAGGCAGCGCTGCGCCCTGCCCCTCAGTCGAGCCATAGGCCCGAATATCGCTATACAATTCTTTGACAGCCCTATCACCCTGCTATAGAGTTTGTCTGCTATGTTTCAAAGAGGTAAAACGATTACACATGTCTGTTCAAGTCAAACCAGCCGGTTCACTCAAACAAGCAGGCTTAATGAAGAAAACCTTTCTGTTTCTATCAGGATTGTTGGCGATAATTGCAACTATTCCGGAAGCGTCTGCGGTACCATCGTTTTCACGGCAAGCCAGTATGTCATGCAAGGCTTGCCACTCGCAGCATGTACCCATACTGAACGGTTTCGGCCAGGCATTTAAGGCCAGCGGTTACCCCATGATGGGCACTCAAGCCAAGGTGGAAGGTGAAGATCTGTCCATTCCTGTCACCCTCAACGCATCTATGATGTTGAAAGGTACTTACCAGAAGTCTAATGGTGCGGTTACAGATGTCATTCCCGGCGACTCGACCAACACAGGGCAATGGCTAATCCCCGAAGAATTCAACCTGTTCTTTGGTGGCAGGATCGCAGAAACCATCGGCTATTACTTTGAAGGACATGTCAATTCTTCTCGATTGCTTGCAGCCTTCAAATTGCCCGCTGCCGTGTACATAGCTGATGCCAAGTTTTCTGTGATCCCCTTCATGACCGATGAGCAGGGTGCAAGTTATGGCTTTGAACAATCAAGCACTGGCGCAGTGCGTAATGTGCGTTGGGCAGAACATCGCATGGAAACTTCCGCTCAGCAATACATAGGTACAGATACGCCCGCCACCGGCGTGGCGATTGTGGCGCAGAACGATACCGGTTATATCAATCTTAGCCGGTGGGCACCGGCCTTTATGGCAGTTAAAGGCGCAGCCCAAACACTGAGGTCAAGTTACCTTCGAGTTGCCGCCACCCCTACACTGAGCAATATAAATGGCGATTGGACATTCAACATCGGCGCTCAAATCTGGCACGGCAGTAACTATGCCTATGACTCTATTGTGGGAAATGCCCTGGTGCCGGTCGATACACGGGCAACAGCGCTGGATTTCCAGGCACACGGTCAAGTCAGAGGCAGGGAACTCGGTGTGTATGCGACCTGGGCCAAATCCCCCGCCGGTACCGCCAGCCAACCGAACATACTCAACGCAGCAAGACCAGGCTTTGCCTCTGATGTGCCCCCAGAGCCCACACTGTTTCGTCTCAACGAGCGCAAGGCATGGACCATAGGTGCCGAATACAGTGTGATACCGAATACCCTGCATCTCGGTGCTGCATACCGTAGCGCCTATTCCGGCGGTGGAACAGGTGCTGCCGCCATAGTGGGGGATAACCCAACCGATAACGCAACAACGCTGACCGTCGTGTATAACATTGCCCAGAACATCGAATTTCACTTAGATCACAGCTATTACAGCGGCAGCTTGTACAACTCCCCTCAGCCGATGGGTAATCAGTTGACCACTTTTATGCTGGAAGCCTCATGGTGAGTTGCTGAACACAGACAATCCGTTATTAACTAAAAAGGGGAGACAATAGTCTCCCCTCTTTTTGGGCCGTCTCCGGGCAAAGTGCTATGTGAAGAACTTGTCGCCGGAACCGTCGTGTATATTGGGGTGACTGATGGGGCTCGAACCCACGACAACCGGAATCACAATCCGGGACTCTACCAACTGAGCTACAGCCACCATTGATGAAACAACTAATAAAAACTACTAGCCATCTGACTAAGCGAGCAAACAACGCTCGCCAAGTCATTGGTTATAGCCATTCGGCTAAGCCGATAAACAACATCGGCAAGCCGCTGGTTATGAAGCTTTTCTGGACGAAAAACTTTTGATACAACTACTAGCCATTCCACTAGTCTGTCCAAAAGCGACAGTCAAGTGGCTGGTTATGTCCGGGCACCCGACAGACACTGGCATGCCCGACAGGAATCGAACCTGCAACCCCCAGCTTAGAAGGCTGGTGCTCTATCCGGTTGAGCTACGGGCACAATCCTTTTCTCTAAAAATCCAGATTTCATCCCAACTGCTGCGTTGCGCAAAAAATTTCTTGCTTACATATACACCATATGCGGCGCTGCGAAATTTTTTGCGAGCAGCCGCTTTGCGGCTTGCCTGCTTACCCCACTTCCGCGCCTTAAATTTGGGCGAACTCTGAATTTTTGAGGTACCCATAAATTAACTATACTATTACTGGATCCTGGTCGGGGTGGAGAGATTCGAACTCCCGACATCCTGCTCCCAAAGCAGGCGCGCTACCAGGCTACGCTACACCCCGAAGGCTGCGCATTATACAGGCGCAGCTTTGAAAATCAATTTAGTTTAGATGTTTTTTAAGTTTGGGTGAAGCCAGCATCAGGTAATAGCCCATCGACCACAAGGTCAGCAATGCCGCCAGATCAAGCAGCCATGATCCGATCAACTGAATATTGATTCCGAGCAGGCGCTCGTGAAACAGAAGCATGATGATGGCGATCATTTGGAAAGTGGTTTTGATTTTTCCCATCATAGATACTGCGACACTCCTGCTTTCGCCGAGCTTGGCCATCCACTCGCGCAGCGCTGAAATGGTGATCTCGCGTCCGATGATGATGAAGGCGATGATCGCGTCGGCGCGTCCCAGCCTGACCAGCACGATCAACGCTGCAGCCACCATCAGCTTGTCGGCCACCGGGTCGAGAAACGCGCCGAATGCGGAATACTGGTCAAGCTTGCGTGCAAGGTAACCATCCAGCCAATCGGTGATCGAAGCAAGCAAAAACACCGCAGCGGCAACAAGATTTTTAAGATACGGACTGAGCGTGTGATCTGATAGATAGAAAACTGCGACGAATACCGGAATCAGCAGGATCCTTAACCAGGTGATCAGATTGGGGATGTTTAAAGGCATATGGCTAGTGTAGCTGCTGATAAATCTTTTCGGCAACCAAATCTTGATAATTTCTTAATGGAGTTGCCGGTAAATCGCTTCAGCAAGCGATCTGCTGATCCCGTCGACCTGAGCCAACTGTTCCACACTAGCTTGCGCCACTTCGCGCAATCCGCCGAAATGCGTCAGCAGACTGCGCCGGCGCTTGTCGCCTACTCCGCTGATCTCCTCCAGGCTGGAAACGGTGCGTGCCTTGCCGCGCCTGGCGCGATGTCCGGTGATGGCGAAGCGGTGCGCCTCGTCGCGGATCCGCTGGATCAAATGCAGCGCCGGATCATCGCTGCGCAACTGTTTTGCCGTGCCATCCGGGAAGATCAACTGCTCCAAACCGGCCTTGCGCCCTTCGCCCTTGGCAACTCCCACCAGCGCCATGTCATTCAGTCCCAATTCCTGCATCACTTCCATCGCGATATGCAACTGTCCCAGGCCGCCGTCGATCAGGATCAGATCAGGCCGCGCAGCCTCCTGTTTTGGGCCGTCTTCGGCTAGCTTCTGGTAGCGGCGCGTCAACGCCTGGCGCATCGCCGCGTAATCATCCCCGGGAGTGATGCCGGTGATGTTGTAGCGGCGGTATTGGCTGTTATGCATGTCAAGGTTCTCGTACACCACACAGGAAGC
>JBARHM010000051.1:0-9113 GCA_049799235.1 Gallionella sp. | reverse complement strand
GGTTCTGGCATAGATAGTGGCGAGGAGACGAAAAACACCAATTTCTACCTCGGCGGCAAGTGGGCGTTCAGCGCCAGCGATGCGGTCAAGCTGGCTTTCACCGACCGCGGCGACCAGGATGTAGGTGGTGTCAAGCAGGGTAACCATGCATCGCAGGTCGCAGTGGGTTACGACCACAGCTTGAGCAAGGCCACCGCGGTGTATGCCAACTACGTCAAGACATCGGCGGACCCCAGCACCGCAGCTGACCCTTCGATTCTGTCGTTCGGTATGACCCACTCGTTCTGATATGGCCTGACTACCCGCAAGGGTAGCCAAGTCTGTTAGTTAAAAAGGGCATCCTCGGATGCCCTTTTTTCATCTTGTGATTGCGTCAATCTACGCAAAACCCGGACTAAGCAAACGGGCATCATCGGATAACCAGCGGCTTATGTCACCGTATTTTGGTGACTTAGCCGAATGGCTATGCAAGGCTAACCAGCGGCTTTGTCACCGTATTTTGGTGACTTAGCCGAATGGCTATGCAAGGCTAACCAGCGGCTTATGTCACCGTTAACCAATGACTTGGTTGGCGTTGTTTGCCAACTTAGTCAGATGGCTATGCAAAGCTGTTTGGTGACTTAGCCGAATGGCTATGCAAGGCTAACCAGCGGCTTATGTCACCGTTAACCAATGACTTAGTTGGCGTTGTTTGCCAACTTAGTCAGATGGCTATGCAAAGCTGTTTGGTGGCTTAGTGGATTGGCTATGCAAGGCTGCCCGTTTTTTTGTCCGCCGTTTGGCGTCGTCGCTGTTGTGTTGCGGCCGCATCAGTTGAATCTGGCAGGCCAGCGCAGTTTGGCTTGCGCTGATTTATTCGTTGTGGATAATGAAGCCCGGATATTGAATCTTGTGGAATTTGATTCAGTTCGGTAAACCCCCGGCTGTGCCGGGGGACTCAGTCAGGTTTGACCATTCCGGCGGTCATTTGAAGAGCAACATTGAATTTCAGCAACATCATTCCCTCCCCCTTGCAGGGGGAGGGCTAGGGAGGGGGTAGAAGCTAAGCATGAACACAACCAAAATTTCTACCCCCATCCCAACCTTCCCCCTGCAAGGAGGAAGGGGCAAAAACCCCGCCGCCTTCAGGCGGCTCACGGTTTTATTGGCCCCTTTGAGGGGCTTACCCAATAAGCCCCCGGCTTTGCCGGAGGTAATTTAACTTTTCCATGGCCTTCAGGCCGGGCTGTCATCAGGCGAGTAAGACATAACGGGGAGTATTGCATGCAGAAGAACAACATCGTGTTGATGATCGCAGTTGCGCTGCCCTGGTTGACGCCGGCCTGGGCTGCCAACGAAAACGTCGCGCTGTACGGCCAGGCCAATGTGTCGTACGACATCATCAACACCGGCACGTCCAGCGGACTCGGCGCATTGCCGGGAATATCCTCCAGCCGGGTTGCCAGCAATTCATCGCGCATCGGGGTGCAAGGTTCGAGTGAACTAGGCAGCGGCTGGGAAATAAGGGCACAAGCGGAAGTCACGCTGGGAACCGATACCGGTGCTTCCGGTTGCCAGAATCCGGATTCCGGAACGACGACAACATCGAAGTGGAAGTGTCTTTTCGACCGCAACACTTTCCTCGGCCTGACCAGCACCGGCTACGGCACACTGCTGGCAGGTCGTCACGACACGCCGTACAAGATGGCCACGCGCAGGCTGGATGTGTTCGCCGATGGCATCGCGGATAACCGTTCATTGATGGGCGCCACGATACCCGGGGGAGCCAACCGCGAATTGTCGCCGGGTGTGTACGCTAATCCGGTGGTCAAGGAAACGTTCGATGTCCGCTTGTCCAATCTGATTCTTTACATGAGCCCGAGCTTCGGCGGTCTGAGCGTGGGGCTCGGATATTCCAACCTAACGGAAAGCAACACATATTCCAAGCAACCCAGCGGGAACGCCGTATCGGTGGCCGGCATGTATGAACAGGAGCCGTTTTACGCGACCATCGCTTATGAGGATCACACCACCTCCGACAAAGTGAATATGCTGGACACAACGATCAAGGCGACCAAGCTGGGCCTGGGTTACAAGCTGAGTATCCTTTACCTTGGACTTGCTTACGAAAAGATCCGGGATGATTTCGGCAATGCGAATGCATATGATCCGGTTGTCAATCCCTGTGGCGGCATGATGGCGGGCTCAAATTGCTCCGGTCACGGCACCTTGTACCTGTCCGCAAAATTCCAGTTCACCGATGACAATGCGTTAAAAATCGCATACACCAAAGCGGGCCAGGTGGGTGCTGCCAGCACCAACACAAGTGCGCTCCAGTTTGCGATGGGTTTCGACCATGACTTCAATGAGCACACCACGGGTTATGTTCTTTACTCCACACTGAAGAACGACGCGCTGGTGCGCTATGGTCTGTCGACCGCTTCGACCAGCGGCGACAACTCCGTGAATTCAACCGGCAGCGGCGGCGCAGCGCCTACCGTGCTCTCGTTGGGAATGAAGTATTCGTTCTGACCAGCCACTTGGCCAACGTTTGTTGGTGGCTTAGCGGAATGGCGAGTAGTACTATCAGTCGGTCCATCAGTAGATTTATGCCGCTATATATAGTTGCCATCGCGTGAGTCGGGTATAGTTGCCGTTAATCATGTTGTGAAACGGAGATTGCCGGTATGGGTCGTCTGATTTTTCTTTTCGCCATCGTGGCGGTGGTTTATCTGCTGTTCCGGTCTTATCGCAAGAATCTTTCAGGACCGGAAAAGACGGTTACCGAGGATATGGTGCGCTGCGCGCATTGCGGGGTGCATTTGCCCAAAGGCGAAAGCGTCCGTGCCGAGGGCAAGGATTTTTGCAGTGCGGAACATCGTGATGCTTATCGAAAATAATTCTACTGTGGGCAAGCGCCTAAGAACTTTTGATGGGACCGCTAGCCATTCGACTAGGCGAGCAAACAACACTCGCCAAGTCGCTGGTTATGGCCGGGCACCCGATTGAGTGTGCTAATTCAAAGGTCTGCCGCAGATTTCCCCCCCGTCGATTTTTGGCGACCGCTGTTTTATTTCAATCTGTACCGGTTGGCTCTGGCCGGTTTCTTCGTATTGCTCTCCACGGTATTCGGAACTTCATTATCGCTGGGCGCTTACCACCTGAAACTGTTCGTGGGCACGAGCGTGGTGTATCTCGTGATGGTGGTGGCGTCATTCGTGTCGTTGCGCCTGCGCTGGCCGCGTTTCAACCTGCAGCTGGCCGGGCAGATAGGCGGGGACATCGCCGTGCTGACGGTTCTTTCCTATGCCAGCGGCGGGATACAGAGCAACGTCGGGTTGCTGTTGCTGGTTTCGCTCGCGGCGGCAGGGATGATCAGCCGCGGCAGGATCACTCTGTTCTTTGCCGCGCTGGCAAGTATCGCCGCGCTGCTGGAGCATTCGTATTCAGTACTATATGGCGAGGCCGATGTGGCGCAGTTTGTCCAGGTCGGATTGCTGTGCATATCCTATTTTGCGGTGGCCTGGCTGGCGCATACGCTGGCCAAATATGCCGTGGAAAGCCAGAAGCTGGCGCAGCGGCGCGGCCGCGACCTGGTCAGCCTGGCCGAGGCAAACCGTCTGGTGATGCGCGACATGCAGGACGGCGTGCTGGTGGTGGACGGGCGGGGAATGATCATGCAGATGAATCTCAGTGCCGAGCGCTTGCTGCGCAAGAGCATAAGCCAGGAAAGCCCGCTGTCGGAAACCTTTCCGATCCTGTTCGGGGAATATGCGTTATGGAAGGAGAACGGAAGCACCAGCCGGGATATCCTGCAGCTGGACGAGGGGCTGCAGGCCAGGCTGCGGTTCGTGCAGATCGAGCGCGATGCCGAGCAGGGCGTGGTGATATTTCTGGAAGACATGCGGCGCGTCAGGGCCGAGGCGCAACAGATCAAGCTGGCCGCTCTGGGACGGTTGACCGCGAATATCGCCCACGAGGTGCGCAATCCTTTGTCGGCCATCAGCTATGCGACGGAGCTGCTGCGCGAGGGTGTAACCGAAGGTTACGGGCACCCTGCGGCGTCCCCCTCGCGGGGGCTGCAGGAAGAGCGGGGCGATAGCAATCAGCAGCGCTTGCTGAATATCGTGCTGGATAACACCAGGCGTATCAACCAGATCGTGCAGGACGTGATGCAGTTGAACCGGCGCGACCGGGCGCAGCCGGAAGTGTTCGAGCTGGACGTGATGCTGGGTGCCTTCAAAGAGGAGTTCTGCATGGCGGAGCGGCTTGAACAGGGTGTAATGGCGCTGGAGGGACAGAAGGTTTTCGAAGTCGCATTTGATCGCGGACACTTGCGCCAGGTGTTGTGGAATCTGTGCATCAACGCGCTGCGCTATTGCCGAAGATTGCCCGGAAGCCTGAGTTTGACCATGGGTATATCGGATCAGCGGGTGGTGCTGGACGTTCAGGATGATGGTCCCGGCATCCCGGCTGAACAGCAGGGAAAATTGTTCGAGCCGTTCTTTACTACAGCGACTGACGGCACTGGCCTGGGATTGTATATCGCCAAGGAGTTATGCGAGGCGAATGGCGCACTGCTGGAATATCATGACAGCGGGAAGCCGGGCGCCTGTTTCCGTATAACGTTCTGGGAGCCGGACGATAATGTCGGGGGGGGATAAAAATGGCGGATAGCTTTCAGTCGAAAAACCCGGTGGTGCTGCTGGTGGACGATGAGCCGGATATCCTGGAATTGCTGGAACTGGCGCTGCACAAGATGGGGCTGGAGGTGGATAAGGCCGGCAACGTAAGTGCAGCACTGGCGAAGTTGGCAGCGCGTCGCTACGACCTGTGCCTGACCGATATGCGTATGCCTGACGGTGATGGCCTGCAGGTGGTGCGGCATATCGCGCAGCATAATCTGGACGTGCCGGTGGCGGTGATCACTGCGCATGGCAACATGGAAAATGCCATTACCGCACTCAAGGCTGGCGCGTTCGATTATCTGGCGAAACCGGTCTCGCTCGACCAGATGCGTTCACTGGTGAAGTCAGCACTGAACCTGCCCCAGGCGGCCGCTTCCGGCGACAGGAAACTGCTCGGTCACGGGGCTGCCATGCAGAAGGCGCGAGAACTGATCGCACGCGTGGCGCGCAGCGAGGCGCCGGTGCATATCAGCGGCGAATCGGGCAGCGGCAAGGAACTGGCCGCAAGGCTGATCGTGCAAAGCGGTTCGCGTCACGACCAGCCCTTTATCGCGGTCAACTGCGGTGCGATCCCGGCCAACCTGATGGAGAACGAATTCTTCGGCTACAAGAAGGGTGCGTTCACCGGTGCGGACAGGGATAGGGATGGATTTTTCCAGGCGGCGCATGGCGGAACCTTGTTTCTGGATGAGGTCGCGGACCTGCCGCTGGAGATGCAGGTCAAGTTGTTGCGTGCGATACAGGAAAAGCTGGTGCGCAAGATCGGCGCAACCAGCGAGGACCCGGTGGATGTGCGCATTATCAGCGCGACCCACCAGGATCTGGCCGAGCGGGTCCGGCAGGGCGCATTTCGCCAGGATCTCTATTACCGGCTGAATGTGATTCCGATCCAGATGCCGGCGCTGCGCGAGCTGCGCGAGGATATTCCGGAGATCGCCCAGCGGATACTGGAGCGCATACAAGGCGATGCGAGTCTGCGTTTTTCCGAAGCGGCATTGGATGCCCTGCAGAATTACAGTTTTCCGGGCAACGTGCGCGAACTGGAGAACATCATAGAAAGGGCTGTGGCAATGAGTACGGGCAGCATCATCGAGGTTCAGGATATGCTGCTTGTACCGGTGGAACATAGCCAGGCCGAAAATCCTTCTACCGGCAGCAAATACCCATTGACGAAATATCTTGATGAGGTGGAGCGACAGGCGCTGCTGGAAGCGTTGCAGCAGACCGGGTTCAATCGCACCGCTGCCGCAAGGCTGTTGGGGCTGACGTTCCGGACCATGCGTTACCGTATGGAGCGGCTCGGCATCAAGGCGCCGCAAGGAACCAGTGATGAGGATTGACCCGCAGGGCTTGCTGGCCGGGGGTGAATATATCCCGTCACCGAACTGTGATGACCGCCCTGCCGGCCCCATCGAACTGCTGGTGATACACAACATCAGCCTGCCGCCCGGGGAATTTGGCGGCGACGGCGTGCTGCGGCTGTTCACCAACACGCTGGATGCGGCGGCACATCCCTATTATGCAACCATCGCCGGGTTGAAAGTATCGGCGCATTTCCTGGTGCGCCGCGATGGGCGGATCATCCAGTTCGTGCCCTGTTTGAAACGTGCCTGGCATGCGGGAGAGTCCTGCTGGCAGGGCAGGTCTTGCTGCAACGATTTTTCTCTGGGCATCGAACTGGAGGGCAGCGATGCCGTACCGTTCACCGATGCCCAATATGCCGCACTTGATCAACTGACCAGGGCGTTGCGGGCAGCCTACCGGTTATGCGGCATAGCCGGCCACAGTGATATTTCCCCGCTGCGCAAGACCGATCCCGGCCCATGTTTCGACTGGACGCGATACCTGGCTGGTTTGTGCCAGACCTGATCCTGGCGGGGGATTGCGCATCGGCATGCGCTGAAGCGATGTCTGCGGCCTGAATCTGTGCCGGGCTGACGGTACAGTCACCCGCAGGCTCACGGTTTTGCTTGTGAAAGCCGGCTGGGCTTGAGTCTTTCTTCTTCGATTTCCATAGGCAGTGGCGCGATGAAAATAATTTCAATTTGTGCTTGCAATATTTTTGTTAACTACTACAATTAGCCCCGTCACATAAAAAAAATACTAGATGTAGTAGTTTATGATTTTTCAGGTTTACAGGACTAATTAGGGAGTTCGTATATGCTGCATGCCGCTACCGATAGCGTTCCAACCTCTCCAATGCATACCAGCGATGTTCCCGATACAGCTTCTTCCCCAGCTTCATCCAATCCTTTCGATCAATACAAAGTAATACGCCGCAATGGTTCTGTGGTCGTTTTTGAGCCCTCCAAGATCTCGATCGCATTGACCAAGGCGTTCATCGCCGTGAATGGCGGTCAGGGCGCGGCATCGGCCCGCGTCCGCGAGATGGTCGAGCAACTGACAAATGGCGTCGTCTCGGCGCTGTTGCGCCGCCAGCCCCATGGCGGGACGATGCACATCGAAGACATCCAGGATCAGGTCGAGTTGGGCCTGATGCGTTCCGGCGAGCATGACGTAGCGCGCACTTATGTGCTGTACCGCGAGGAGAGGTCAAGGTCCCGCGCCAAGGCAAAATCCAGGATCAAGGAGCCGATCCAGGTCATTAACGTTGTTGATGAGGACGGGGAGGCGCGTCCGCTCGACCTGGACCGCCTTTCAGCGCTGGTGCAGGATGCCTGCGCGGGACTCGGCGACGTGGTTTCCGCAGATGCGGTCATCAAGCTGACCCTCAAGGACCTGTACGATGGGGTGGCGCGACACGAGGTGCGCAAGTGCCTCGTGCTTTCCGCGCGTTCTCTGATCGAAAACGAGCCAGCCTATAACTATGTCACTGCGCGCCTGCTGCTGAATACGATTTGCAGTGAGGCGCTGGGTGAAGAGATCGCGCCGGGAGGCATGGCCACACGCTATTCGGAATATTTTCCGAAGTTCATCAAGCAGGGCATAAAGGCAGAGTTGCTCGATGAGCGCCTGGGCCAGTTTGATCTGAAACGTCTGGCCAGGGAACTGGATGCCCGGCGTGACTTGCAATTCGGTTACCTTGGTCTGCAGACCTTGTATGACCGATATTTCCTGCATATGGAAGGCAAGCGCATCGAATTGCCGCAAGCCTTTTTCATGCGCGTCGCCATGGGGCTGGCCCTGAACGAGATAGATCGTGAAGCGCGCGCGGTGGAATTTTATCGCCTGCTGTCCAGTTTCGACTTCATGAGTTCGACGCCGACACTGTTCAATTCCGGCACGCAGCGTTCGCAGTTGTCCTCTTGTTATCTGACCACGGTGGCGGACGATCTGGACGGGATTTACGAGGCCATCAAGGAAAACGCGCTGCTCGCCAAATATGCCGGCGGCCTGGGCAACGACTGGACCCCGGTGCGTGCGCTGGGTGCGCACATCAAGGGGACCAACGGGCAATCCCAGGGCGTGGTGCCGTTCCTGAAAGTGGTGAACGATACCGCCGTGGCGGTGAATCAGGGCGGCAAACGCAAGGGTGCGGTTTGCGCCTATCTGGAAACATGGCACCTGGATGTCGAGGAATTTCTGGATCTGCGCAAGAACACCGGGGATGACCGCCGCCGCACGCACGACATGAATACCGCCAACTGGATTCCCGACCTGTTCATGAAGCGCGTCATGGAAGGTAGCGACTGGACGTTGTTTTCGCCGTCGGATGTGCCGGATCTGCACGATAAATTCGGTGCCGATTTCGAACGCGCCTATACCGCTTATGAAGCGAAAACCGCAAGTGGCGAGCTCAAGCTGTTCAAGAAGATACCGGCTGCCAGCTTGTGGCGCAAGATGCTGACCATGCTGTTCGAGACCGGTCATCCGTGGATCACCTTCAAGGATCCCTGCAACATCCGTTCGCCGCAGCAGCATGTAGGCGTGGTGCACAGTTCCAATCTGTGTACCGAGATCACTTTGAACACCGGCGACAGCGAGATTGCCGTATGTAACCTGGGTTCGGTGAATCTTGCTGCGCACTTGTATCCAAAAGGCCATGAAAAAGCCGGGCAGATCGACCATGACAAGCTGCGCCGCACCGTCACCACTGCGATGCGCATGCTGGATAACGTGATCGACATCAATTATTACGCGGTCGACAAGGCGCGCAGTTCGAATCTCAGGCATCGCCCGGTGGGTTTGGGCATCATGGGCTTCCAGGATTGCCTGCACGATCTGCGGGTCGCCTATGCTTCGCAAGCCGCGGTCGAGTTTGCGGATCGTTCGATGGAGGCGGTGTGCTACTACGCCTACTGGGCGTCTACCCAATTGGCCGAAGAGCGCGGCCGTTATGCGACTTATCGCGGCAGCCTGTGGGACCGCGGCATCCTGCCACAGGATACGCTGGAGATGTTGCGGCAGCAGCGCGGCGGTTATGTAGAGGTGGATACGTCGGCCAGCATGGATTGGGCGGCGCTGCGTGAGCGCATCAGCCAGCAT
>JBARHM010000050.1:0-3726 GCA_049799235.1 Gallionella sp. | reverse complement strand
GCGCAGGCAGTGGCAACAACGGAAAACTTCTTCCATAACATGGCAACAGACTCGAAGGAATCGAATTTGTCATTTGCCGATTTTGTACGCAGCACGCCCCTGGACTAGACAGGCTTGAATCGCCATTTCAGCAAAGCGGCAACTACCACCCTGCGGCAGATATTCGAGCGTAGATTATTGCTGTTGCTGGGTACGTTCTCGGTTGTGATGAGCACCATCATCGTTCTAGCTTACCAGCATCAAACAGACCAGTTAAATCGGTCGGTGATGCACGATGACCTCACAAATTATGTACAGCGTATCCAGCTCCAACAGCGCGTTTTGGGTAATGACGCAGACCATATACTCGACATCGTCGAGTGGTCCGGCTTGCTCAACTTGAAGGGACAGGAGCGCAAAGCGAAGCTGCAGGCATTTTTTACTGCCCAGGCAGAAAGCATGGAATTTGAAGGTATCGCTATCACCGATGCCAGAGACGGAAAGCTGGTTTTCGATTTTTGGAATAACGCCGAAATACCAGACTTACAGATGGCAGTAATGAACGATCAACCGCTCTGGTATGACGATAAGCGCGGCGTCTTATACACGAAAATTAAAAAAATCTCACCAGCACTGGGTCATAACATTAATACTGTCTTTTTCAAAGCGTGGGATAGCGCCATGCTGCGCCGTATGAGTTTTCCCGGCACATCCACTGTTATTTCACTGGGCGATCAAACTCTGCTGAGTTCCGCCGGCAACCTGGCCCTGGAATCAGCGCAGCCATCCACCGGCGAATATTCCGAGAGAGTCTTGAACGGCATCAAATATCAGGAGGGCAGCATCAGCCTGGATGAAGAACTCTTTCCGGATAGCCACCGCATGGGATTAAAGCTGACGGTGATCTCCCCGATAAAAAATATACTGCCGATACCATTGGTGCTGACTGCATCCATCGGGATCACATTGCTGTTTGGCATATTGCTGTTCATGGTTTTTGGCCGCTGGCTCAGGCGGATCGGAGCAAGGCTGGATGGATTAGCCCATGCAGCACTGAACTTTCAACAAGATCCGGCGAAGGGATTCACAGCAGAGACCCGTCACTTGCTGCAATTTGTCGACTCCAGGAAAGACGACCAGATCAGCGTGGTTGCGCATGAGTTTTCCTCCTTGATGTCAGACGCCGCACAGCGCGATGAAGAACAACGTGCTTATCTGCAAACTCTCAATCTACTCCAGGATGCGGTGATCGAATTCACCGCGGAGGGACGTTTGCTGCGGGCCACCGACGCATGGAAAACCATGACCGGCGTGGATGATTTCTCCTCGTACGACCTCATCAATTGCGTGCATCCCGAAGACAGTTCCGGGCTGATGGAACAGATCAGCGCACTGATCCACAAGCAGAAGAAACAAGTCAACATCCGCTTCAGGATGCACCGCCAGAGTGACTGCAACGCGCATTTCTGGGTCGAAGGACGCTTTGCCCCGGTCAAACATGGTGACAAGATCACCAGCATCCGTGGCGTGGTACGAGACATCACCAGCACCTACGATCAGGAGCGCCAGATCAGTCACATGGCATTGCATGACGCATTGACAGATCTGCCCAATCGCGTATTACTGGAAGACCGCATGCAAGTGGCGATCAACCGCGCGGCACGCAACAACTTCCGCGTGGCACTGGGTTACATCGATCTCGACCACTTCAAGCAGGTGAACGACAATTTCGGCCATAAGCTCGGCGATCGTTTACTCAAGGAAGTCACTCACAGACTGCAAACAACATTGAGAGGCACGGACACTTTGTCGCGCTGGGGCGGAGATGAATTTGTGGTGTTGTGCCCCGACCTGGACACCCTGGAAGATGCCAGGAATATCACGCTGAAGCTGTCTTTACTCTCACGCGAACACATCACGATCGATGGCACGGATTTCCCGTTCACGTTCAGCGCTGGTTTCGCGGTGTATCCGGATGATGCGGACAACAGCGAAATGTTGTTGGCTCAAGCCGATCGGGCGATGTTCTATGCCAAAGCGCAAGGGCGCAACAACATCCAGTTTTATAATGCTATCGCCGGCAAGGAGACGGACAGGCAGTCGTTCTATATCCAAAGCCGTTTGGTGCAAGCTGTAAATAACGACCAGATCCAGTGCTGGTTACAACCATTGGTGTCGGCTCAAACCGGATCGGTGATAGGAGCCGAAGCGTTTGCACGCTGGTTTGAGCCTGAACAAGGCTGGATATCGCCATCGGTGTTCATCCCGATGGCGGAAAGTCTGGGCTTGATCGACAAGGTCGGGCAATTGGTATGGCAACAAGCATTGCATGCGCTGACACTTTTGCCTGACCATCATCGATTATCGGTGAACCTTTCCAAACGGCAACTCTTTTCGAGCACTATTGTCCAGCAACTCCTTGATGACTTAGTGCATGCCAACATCAAACCAAGTCGCATCATGCTCGAGATCACCGAAAGTATCGCACTCTCCGATGTTTCGTTTGCTCGTGAGCGGATAGCGGAACTCGATGCCAGAGGCTTTGGCGTCTCGATAGACGATTTCGGCGTGGGTTATTCTTCGCTATCGCAACTCCACGAAATTCCCGCCAATGAACTCAAATTGGACATTTCTTTCGTCAAACGTGTCCACGATAAGACAGGTCTCAGCATGGCAGCAGCGATCATTTCCATCGCGAAGTCGCTCAATCTGGAATGCGTCGCGGAAGGCGTCGAGGATGAACGCACCGCCGAGCTGCTCAGAACGATGGGAGTGGAGATACTGCAGGGTTATCACTTTGCCCATCCGATGCCTATAGATGACTATCTGTCCTGGCTGTCGGCACGCACCAACCTGCAAAAGCAATCATGAAGACGCCACATCGAAACATAAGATAAATATCCAAAACGTCATGGGCTTTATTGCGGAGTTCTCATTTGGCATTGGCGATCACGCCGTACCATAACTTCCCCTGATAGTGATGGAACCCGATTGCCCTGAGCCCGGCGCCGACCGCGATCAGCCCCATCGGCACCGAAGCCTGCGACAACAGACCCATCAAGCTACCGATCAGGGACGGCAGTTCCAGCCCGCTCAGGCTGATGGCGATGCCGCCGCCTGCCGTGGCAATGATCAACGGGTTCAGCAAGATCTCCCTGAGCCAGTGGCTCTCGCTGTGGCATGCCAGCATCAATACCGAGGCGACATTGGCGACAGGCACCATGAAGCTCAGCAACAGGCCGAGGTCCGCCAGCCCTTCCTTCCCGTATATCCCCCGGCAATGGCCATGCCGACAAAGCTATTGAACCGGAACGTTGCCTGAAAGGTTGCGGAGGACACTTTGTCTGGCGCGTGAAACAGGTCTTGCGTCACATAGCCCAAGGCGATGCCCGCCGCCATAAAAAGCGCCGCCACCAGCAACATCGGCGTCGCGCTGGAAAAGTCGACCTTGAAAGCGTCAGGGAATAAGACAGCAGCGCCGGGAATAACATGTAGTAGATCATACGATCCAGTTGCGGCAGAAATCTTCGCTCAATCCAAACCAGCGGCGCATGATCACGCCCAGCAGGATCAGCAGGAAGATGGGAACAATGGTTTGCACGACAAACATACAGGCCGCCTTATTTTTCAAGTTAAATGACCTCAGGCAAAGCCGGAGGCTTACTGGGTGAGCGCCTCAAAGGCGCCAATAAAACCGTGAGCCACCTCAAGGCGGCTGGATTCCACTCCTTCCCCATATCAGAGGGG
>JBARHM010000049.1:0-1895 GCA_049799235.1 Gallionella sp. | reverse complement strand
TCCTTGCCCCCTACTCGAAGGGCGGCAAGGTCGGCCTGTTCGGCGGCGCCGGCGTGGGCAAGACCGTCGTCATCATGGAGCTCATCCACAACATCGCCATCGAGCACGGCGGCTACTCCGTGTTCGGCGGCGTGGGGGAGCGCACCAGCGAGGGGAACGACCTCTGGCTCGAGATGAAGGAGTCGAAGGTCCTCGAGAAGGCGTGCCTCGTGTACGGCCAGATGAACGAACCCCCCGGCGCGCGCCTCCGGGTGGGGCTGTCGGCCCTCACCGCCGCGGAATATTTCCGCGACGAGGAGGGGCAGGACGTCCTCCTGTTCATCGACAACATCTTCCGGTTTACCCAGGCGGGCTCCGAAGTGTCGGCCCTCCTGGGCCGGATCCCCTCGGCGGTCGGCTACCAGCCGACGCTCTCCACCGAGATGGGGAACCTGCAGGAACGGATCACCTCCACGAAGAAAGGCTCGATCACCTCGGTCCAGGCAATCTACGTCCCCGCAGACGACTTGACCGACCCGGCGCCGGCGACCGCCTTCTCGCACCTGGACGCCACCACCGTCCTTTCCCGCCAGATCGCCGAGCTCGGGATCTATCCCGCGGTGGATCCCCTCGACTCGACGTCGCGGATCCTCTCGCCGCTCGTCCTCGGGGAGGATCACTACGCGGTCGCCCGCTCGGTGCAGAAGGTCCTCCAGAAGTACAAGGACCTGCAGGACATCATCGCGATCCTGGGGATGGACGAGCTCTCGGAGGACGACAAGATCCTGGTCGCCCGGGCGCGAAAGATCCAGCGGTTCCTTTCGCAGCCGTTCTTCGTCGCCGAGCAGTTCACCGGCATCCCGGGAAAGTACGTGCGCCTCGAGGAAACGGTCCGGTCGTTCAAGGAGATCGTGGACGGCAAGCACGACGAGCTGCCCGAGCAGGCCTTCTACATGGTCGGCACCATCGAGGAGGCGATCGAGAAGGGCAAGAAACTGCTGGCCACGGTGTGACGGGAGCGCGACGCGATGGCATCGACGATCCGGCTGGAACTGGTCACCCCCGAACGCCTCCTCCTCTCGGAGGAGGTCGACGAGGTCGTCGCCCCCGGCTACGAGGGCGAGTTCGGGGTGCTCCCGGGCCACACCCAGTTCCTGGCGATCCTGAACATCGGGGTGCTGTGGTACCGGAAGGAGGGCGCGGTGAAGAAGATCGCGCTGGGCGGCGGGTTCGCCGAGGTGACCCACGACCGGGTCGTGGTGTTGGCCGACACGGCGGAGCGCGCCGACGAGATCGATCTGGAGCGTGCGAAGCGCGCCAGAGACCGCGCGGAGGCCCGCTTGAAGGAGCTGTCGTTGGACAACGGAACGCTTGCGAAGGTGCGCGCGGCGCTGCAGCGCGCATTGGCGCGGATGGCGGCGGGAGGCGGGGAATAGTCCCCGCGGTCAGCGAAGCACCGCCTTCACCTTCGGTTTCCCCCCCTCGACGCTCACGACGAACTCCACCTTCTGTCCTCCGCCGGACGCAGAGATCTCGAGCGCACGCGCGTAGAGCGTCTCCCGGAGCGACGGGATGTCCGACGTGTCGCCGGCCATACCGCACGCACGCCGGGCCTCCAGCAGCGCTTCCACCACCCGGTCGACGTGCTCCCTGTCCACTGGTTCCCTCTGGTCCACCGACGTTCGCCGGATGTTCCCCCCGGTGTCGCGGTGCGTCCGTCCTTCCTCGAGGTCCCGCACCGTCCGCGTCCAGAGGTTGGCGTAGGCCCAATACCGTCCCGAGAGGTTGTTGAACCGGAGCTGGTCCGCATTCCCGACGATCGTCCGGCGGCTTCCTACCAGGAGCTTCGTCTCCAGCTCCTTTCGTTCCTTCACCGGCTCGGAGCGCCGCTTCCCGTTGAAGAAGAGGTCGTACTC
>JBARHM010000048.1:0-2517 GCA_049799235.1 Gallionella sp. | reverse complement strand
CCCCCAACTGATCGAATAATTCCTGTTCGACAGGTCGATGGGCAAGCATGTTCTGCACTGCATTTTCTATCTGTTCAGTTATATCGCGCCAATCGCCGGGGGCGGCGCGCAACTGGTTTGCAGCCGCTTCCAGGCTTGCGCGCTGGGAGCCCAGCGCCTGCATGTAGTATTGGGGAGCGATGGCCGCCAATTGGTTCAAGGCCTGGAGCAGCGCGATTGGTTTCGCTTTTCGTTTGGCGGGCTGCGCTTCAAGTCCTGCGACATCTTTCAGGATGGTCTGGAGTGCATCTCTGGTAATATTATTTTCGACCTTGAATTTCTCGACGAGCTCGGCTTTTAGTTGAATCTCGTTTCTGAGATCTGTCAAACCCGCTCTCAGAACGTTGCTCGTGGTGCTCTGTGCTATGCCAGTGATGGACCGAAGTGCCTTGTCTCCGGCATCAGAATTTATTTGAGTCGGTTGGCCGCCCGATTCGTTGCGTGCGCGCTGCACTTCGAAGTCCCAGCGGTTATCGATCACCCTTAACTCGCTGATCAGGTCAAAAACTTCATTTTGTTCGCGCAGATCAACGGCTTGGGTCTTTTGATAAAAAAATGCGAGCGCCAATATTGATGCAATCGCTGCCATTACCAGCATGATGTTCAGTAGAATTTCTGACCTGTTCATACAACCCCATTATGTTTCTTGTCGAGGCGGACGTGCCTCACCTGCTGGGTGACATCCACCTCATATCGAACTCCAGCGCATACTTTTCCGTAACATCGGCAAGTGCCGCGGCGCTTTGCGGTAAATCTCGATCCATTTTATTCATCATCGCCATAAAGTAAATGACAGATTGCCGAACTGAAGAAACAACAATGGTTGATATGGAATTCACTTTGGCGGAATATGATATCATTTTAAATATTGCCTAAAAAAATCCTCTTGAGCTCATTACGCAACCCCACATAATCCGCGCATGCCATTTCTACCACATCCCAGAACTTTGTAGAATGGTTCATTTCGCGCAGGTGAGCGAGTTCGTGCACCACCACATAATCAATCAGTCGCAATGGTAGTTTGATGAGTTGCAGATTAAGCCGCACCACACCTTCCGCAGTACAGCATCCCCACTGTGTTTTTGCCGATGAAAGTTTTACAGCACTCGGTGAGACATTCATCATCGGCGCATAATACTCGACACGTTCTAAAAACAACCGTTTGGCCTCGTGCCGGTACCAGTTACAGGCCGCTTCTTCTATGCAGGCAGGCTCGCTGCTATTGTTGACGTACACCCACAATTGCTTGTCCTTCCGGTACGTTGGAGTGACGAATAAACTCGGCACCACTCGCAAACTCAGCAACTCGCCCAGGTAGGGGATCGTTTCGCCATCGGCCCAGCGTGTTTCTGCCGGTATGTTCGCCTGCCGCCAGCCATCAAGGCTTTTAACCACCCAGCGGGCTTTTTCCTGCAACACGCTGTGCAGCCACTTCTCGGAGGAGCGCATCGGTACGCTCACGATCAGGCCGCGTTCGTCGATGTGCAAGCCGATGCTTCGGCGCTTAGTGCTGCGCTTCAGCGTATAGGTGATATGCTTGCCTTCGAGCAGTGCGGCACGCTGCTCGATGCTGGGCGGCACAACAAGATTTCGCAGGCGTTTCAACATCAGTGGGGAAGCTGCTGAATTTCGTTTTCGATCCAGGCCTCGACGCGCGCATTGATCTCTTCCGCCTTGAGGCCTTTGGTTTCTATCGGTGCACCGATGCTCATCGTGATCAGGCCGGGATGCTTGCTGAATGCATTGCGCCCCCAAAGCCTTCCGGCATTATGCGCGACAGGAATCACCGGCACACCGCAGCTTTCAGCCAGCAGCGCTCCGCCGATCTTGTATTTGCCACGCTGACCGAACGGGATGCGCGTCCCTTCCGGAAAGATCACCACGCAAAAGCCCTGCGCGATCCTCTGTTTGCCCTGCTTCAACAGCTGTTTTATCGCGCCTTTGCCATCGCTACGCTTGATGGCGATCGGACTGGTAAGTGCCAGTGCCCAGCCAAAAAACGGGATCCACAACAGTTCACGTTTCAATACCCACACTTGCGGCGGAAAGACTTTTTGCAATGCCAGCGTCTCCCATGCAGACTGGTGCTTGCACAGCACAACGCATGGTTCCTTGGGCAAATTTTCAATTCCCCGCACTTCATGGTGTATGCCGCACACCACTCGCAATAAATGCAGCATCAGCTTCGCCCATAGCGAAATGAAGCGGTAGCGTGTAAGCGGCCTCAAGGGGAAAGTAAGCAGTGCCAACGCCGAGAATAGCGGAGTGATGACGATTTGTAAGAGCAGGAAAACCAGTGAGCCTATTACCAGCATATAACCCTTGTTACTTATATCAGATCAGCGGCCACCGCTGCAAGATCGGCGAACACCCGAGTGCCTTCCGGCATGCCTCCCGCCGCTTGGGTTTTGATGCCTTTGCCGGTAAGCACCAGACAGGGCATTGCCCCCAGCGCGGCGGCTGATTGCAAATCGCGCA
>JBARHM010000047.1:0-2179 GCA_049799235.1 Gallionella sp. | reverse complement strand
GCGCAACAGGATGCGGCTGTCGATATCCTTGAACCTGGTATCGGTGTCGGAGAAGTGGCGCCCGATGTCGCCCAGAGCCGCAGCGCCCAACAGCGCATCGGTTATCGCATGCAACAGCACATCCGCATCGGAATGTCCGAGCAGACCCTTGTCGTGCGGGATCTCGACGCCGCCGATAATCAGCTTGCGGCCTTCAACCAGCTGGTGAACGTCGATGCCTTGCCCGATACGCATGATTATCTTCCTTGTTGAACCAACAGTTCCGCCAGCAGCATGTCCTGAGGAAATGTCACTTTCAGGTTGCAGGATTCGCTTGCCACCAATTTGGGGTGCAAGCCCAGCGCCTCGATAGCGGAAGCTTCGTCGGTAAAGCTGCCGGGTTGCTGCAAAGCCTGCGTCAGCAGCTCGACTCGAAACATTTGCGGGGTCTGCGCCAGCCACAATTGTTCACGGCTTTCGGTACGCAATATCCGGCCATGTCCATCGTCGCGTTTCAGCGTATCCGCCACCGGTACCGCAAGTATGCCGCCCACCGCATCGTCGCGAACTTCCGCGATCAGTTTGTCCAGATCCGCCCGGGTCAAACAGGGGCGTGCCGCATCGTGCACCAGCACCCATTCGTCCGGTTCCACTTCGGAGGCCAGCAGGCCGTTCAGCACGCTTTCCGAGCGCAGCTTCCCGCCGCAATACAGGGTCTGCAACTTCTCTCCGAAACGCGACCAATCGTAGCCATGAAACAGCGTATCTCCTGGAGCCAGCACCACGAACACCGTTGAAATCTTCGCGCTTGCACACAGTGTTGCGAGTGCGTGCGCGATCATCGGCTGCCCGGCCAGAGGCAGATACTGCTTGGGCAACTCGTGTCCCATGCGCTCACCTGAACCGGCGGCGGGAACCAATGCGTAAAGTTCTGACATGGGCTGATTGTAATGGAAAATCCGTAATAGGGACTTTCCGGTTGATTCGATGCGATTTTCCCGACTTATCTGCTATGATTCCAAACAAAAAAGGGAGGTGGAAAAGTATGGACAGGATACTGCACAAGCTTGACTCGATATTTGGCCAACATAAAGCCACGCGGATGTGGACGATTCCACTGTTGTTGCTTGGCTTTATCAGCGCGACAGGCTATCTGGTAGGATACGAGATCACCGTCTCGCTGTTCCTTCTGATACCCATCGCGCTGACCACATGGTACGGGAGCTACCGAAACAGCGTCATCATGTGCCTGCTTTCCACGTTCATCTGGTATCTGGTCGATATCGGATCGTCCGGTCATCCCTATAACAATCCTTTAGCCCCATATTGGAATTCAATCATACGAATGGGCTTGTTTTTGATCACGGTGCAATTGCTGATCCAGTTAAAAGCCAGTCTGAACACCGAAAAGGAACTATCCAGGACGGACAATCTGACAGGCGCCATGAACAAACGCGGATTCACCGAGGTGGCTGAAAAACTGTTCGAACTGGGAGCGCGACATGTCAGGCCGACCTCCATCGCTTACATCGATCTGGATAATTTCAAGAAAGTGAATGACAAGTTCGGCCATTTCGAAGGGGACAAGGTTTTACATACAGTTGGCGACATCCTCCTTAAATCCGTGCGCAAATCCGATGTAGTGGGCCGATTAGGCGGGGATGAATTTTCCATCGTACTGCCAGAAACCAACGAGCTCGGTGCAAAATCGACTTTCCTCAAACTGAAAAGCGATCTCACCCATGCAATGAAGGAACACAGCTGGCCTATCGGCTTCAGCATCGGCGTCGTTTCGTTCGACCTGCCGCCAGCCAGGCTTGATGAAGCCATCAGGTCAGCCGATGAATTGATGTATCACGTCAAGCGGCACGGCAAGAACGATATTCTGTTCAGACATTACCAAACCGACAAAAAAATCCCTTCGGATTTCAGGCGACGAATCAATACCCTCAGAAGCACCTGAAACATCACCCTGCCTCAGGCAGGCACGAAAGGGTGGGCGTTTCCCGTATAATGCGCGCCCTGAATCCGGCTGCTTTCCATGCTGTTCTCATCATCCCATTCGCGTCCACGTTACACACAACTGGCCGGCTCATCCGATGCGCTGGCGTTGGCACAATATGCCGCGCAGCACCTGCCGTTGGTTGTGATCGCCGCCAACGCGCTGGAAGCACAGCGGCTGGTCGAGGAGATTCCGTTT
>JBARHM010000046.1:0-2355 GCA_049799235.1 Gallionella sp. | reverse complement strand
GGTGTGGAAGGAGTTTGACGGCAAGGTTTCCTCGATTCAACTGATGCGATCCAATGATGGAGGCGCATCATGGACGCACCCAAGCAGCGTGGCTGATACCAGCGATGCATCCGACCATCCACAGTTGGCTATACATCACGGCCAGGCCTGGCTGTCGTGGAACACCAAACTGGAAGGTTATCGCCTCATTGCGCTGAAGGGTTTGCCGTGAGGCGCTGCACATTCTTTCTAACCGTGTTGCTGGCCTGCTCCACAGTGCAGGCACAGGAGCTGAAGCCGTTCGTTCGCGGCAGCCATCAATCTATCAAGTTATCTCATCAGGGCAAGCCCTTCATTCTTGCGCTATGGTCCCTGGATTGTGCTCACTGCCGGGATGATCTGGAATTGCTCGGCAGTCTGCAGGAGCACAATCCCAAACTGGAAGTGGTGCTGGTGGCGACGGATACCCCGGCGCAGAACGGCGAAATCAAGTCGGTTATCAAGCATTACCGGCTGCTCCGCGCAGATGCATGGGTGTTCGCAGATGGTTTTGCAGAGCGGCTTCGCTACGAAATTGACCCCCAGTGGTATGGCGAACTGCCGCGCACTTACTTTATCGGCGCGGACGGTAACTCTGTTGCGATCAGCGGAAAGATTGAACGCGACCAGATCGAGCGCTGGATACGACAGAGCAAGATAAATGGATGAGCGGGTTGCATCATGGGATATTGCGGCATGCCGCAAGCTAATGTGCTGAGTATGCTGTGTGGATGAAGAAAGAATTAATTGCCTAAATCGTTGCAGAGTTTGAAACGGGAACAATTATTCGGGCTGACATTCGTACTAATGCTGCACGGTATGGCATTGTACGGGCTGTGGAGTTATCGCATCATCCCGACACCCGTTGAAGCGTTAATTATGGTGTCGAATCTGATTGATCCGCCGGCACGTCCAGCCAAGCCTCCTCAGCCCAAACCGCCGAAACCTCCTCTTCCGGAGCCACCGCCGCCCGAGCACCTGCACTTGGTGGCTGAAGCGCCGGTGGTATTGCCCGATGAGCCGGTTGCTTATGCACCACCGCCACCGGAGCCGGTGATTGAAGCCTCGCCGCAGCCGGTGGTGCTGGCCAGCGAACTCTCGGTGAGTTGTCAGGAGCGTGAGCCGCCCAGCTATCCGTTACAGTCCATGCGGCTCAACGAACAGGGACGCGTGATGTTGCGTGTCGAGATGGGCGAGGATGGACGGGTGCACAGTGCGGAGGTCAAGTCCTCTTCCGGGTTCCGGCGTCTCGACGAGGCGGCGGTAGTTGCAGTCAAGTCATGGCGATGCAATCCGGCGGTTCGCAACGGGGTTGCCGTGCCTGCCGTCGCCTTGCAGCCATTTGTGTTTATTCTGGAAGGTAGATGATGGAACAGAGTCTGGGCTTTGCGCATTTTATTTCGCAAGTTGATGCTATGGGAAAGATAGTGCTTGCCTTGCTGCTGGTGTTATCGGTCGCAAGCTGGTATCTGATAGTCACCAAGTCGATTGCAAATTGGAGTGCGCGCAAGCGGGCAGATGCATTTTTGAAACAATTCTGGGAAGCATCTTCCTTGCAAGACATGCATACGACACTGAATATCGAAGCCGCAGACAATGCTTTTGCGGAATTGGCGCGCCATACCTTGGTGGTAAATGATGAAAACAACTCCGGTGTGCAAAAACTATTGGCGGCGGGCGGCATATCGGAGTATCTGACGAGGGTGTTGCGCAATGGCATAGATCAGGAAGCGGCAAAGGTGGAGTACGGGCTGACGGTACTGGCTTCGACAGGATCGGCTGCGCCATTCATCGGGCTGTTCGGCACGGTGTGGGGAATCTATCACGCGCTGGTGCAGATCGGCTTGAGCGGGCAGGGCACGCTGGATAAGGTGGCCGGGCCGGTGGGCGAAGCGCTGATCATGACGGCGATGGGACTCGCGGTGGCGATCCCTGCCGTGCTGGCCTATAACTCGTTCACGCGCCGCAACCGGATCTGGCTGGCCAAACTCGATAACTTCGCGCATGACTTGTATGCGCTGGTGACGGTGGGCGAGAAGAAAATTTAATTGTAGGTCGGGCTTTGCCCGACATGGTGGGCAAAGCCCACCCTACGAAACAGTAGGAGAAAATCATGGCATTCGGAAGTTTCGATTCGCACCGTCATCAGGGACCGATGGCGGAGATCAACGTGGTGCCGCTGGTCGATGTGATGCTGGTGTTGCTGGTGATCTTTATCATCACTGCGCCGTTGCTGACCAATGCGGTCAAGATCGATTTGCCCAAGGCGTCAAGCAATCCCAACATCACCAAGCCGGATCACATCGAATTCGGCATACGCGAGGATGGAAGCTTTTT
>JBARHM010000045.1:0-2661 GCA_049799235.1 Gallionella sp. | reverse complement strand
GTTCCTGATTGGCTCGCCGTAACGCCGCCTTGTCTTCCCTGTTGGAAGGAGGGTCGGGTCTGACGGTCCGCGTGTAGCCGGTCTGGTTTAAATGCGATGGAATGTACCGTGTCAAAGCGCTGCCAGCGTGCAGGTCAGCAGATCCTATGAGGTGCGAAGCTCCAACCGCTCATTGCTTAATCGAGTTGTCGAGGCTTTCTATCTATATGTGCGAATTCCATAACGGCATTCGTGCGTAGATGTCATTGTATCTGTCTTTCTTCTCGAGTTCTGGCTGTGCTCTTTTATATAATTAACAGGGAGTAGCCATGACTTATCTTGAAAAGTACAAATCCACCATCCACAACATGATCGAATCCGCGGCTATCGGCTGCGATGCCATGCTTAAATATTCAACTTCGAGGATAATTAAATTATTCGTTACAACATTGTTTGCTTCTATAGTGCTGTCGTCAGCCAGCCTGTCCTTGGCAGAACCGGTTTTGCGTGTGTCAGCGATCCCAGATGAATCTCCGACCGAGTTGCAACGAAAATTCAAGCCGCTTGGCGAATATCTCGAAAAAAAGCTGGGCATGAAGGTGGAATTCACACCCGTTACCGATTACGCAGCGACTGTGGAAGGGCTGTCCAACAACAAGCTTGATCTGGTCTGGTTCGGAGGATTCACCTTCATTCAGGCCAAAGTTCGCAGCAACAACCAGGTGATCCCGCTGGTGCAGCGTGAGGAAGACGAGAAATTCAAGTCTGTGTTCATCACTACACGCAGTGACATCACCAGCTTGCAGGATCTGAAGGGCAAGACATTTTCTTTTGGCTCGGAATCTTCCACCTCCGGTCATTTGATGCCTCGTTCCTATCTGCTAGCCGCCAACATCAATCCGGAAAGGGACATGAAGCGCATCGCCTTCTCGGGCGCGCATGATGCGACAGTGGCTGCTGTGGCCGGTGGCAAAGTGGACGCGGGGGCATTGAATATCTCGGTATGGGAGAAACTCCTGTCGCAAGGCAAAGTGGATGCCAATGTCGTACATGTGTTCTACACCACCCCCGGCTATTACGACTATAACTGGACGGTGCGTGCTGACATGAACCCGGCATTGCGCGAAAAGTTGGCCAATGCATTCCTGGCGCTGGACAAGAACGATCCGCATGACAAGGAGATACTTGAACTGCAGCGTGCCACCCGATTCATCCCGACCAAGGCGGAGAATTACAGCGCAATCGAAGCCGCAGCCCGCAGCGCAGGTATGCTGAAGTAGGCATGTTATACGAATTGCGCGATATAAGCGTGCGTCATGCTTCGGCGGGTCGCGCACATTCAGAGCGAGTCTTGTCGGGTGTCAATTTGTCGATCAGGCAAGGAGAGCAAATCGCCTTGATCGGACCATCTGGCGCTGGCAAAACTACCTTGCTGCACACCCTCGCTTGCGCCCATCGCGCTGAATCTGGCATGTTTTCCGTCTTTGGCGTGGCACCATGGTCGCTAAACCATGCCGAGCGTCATGCACTGCGCGCACGCTTGTTTCTCGCGCCACAAACTCCGCCGCTTCCACCGCGACAACGCGTGGTGACAGCCGTGCTCGCCGGACGTCTCCCGCTGTGGAGTTTGTGGCAAGCCATCGCCTCGCTCATCAGGCCAAGCGACGCCGATGCCGATGCCGCATATAACGCGCTGTCGCGCTTCAACCTGCAGGATAAATTATATGCTCGAGTGGATCGTTTATCAGGGGGTGAACGTCAGCGTTGCGGGATGGCCCGCTTGCTTGTGTCCAAAGCCGAAGTCTTTCTGGTGGATGAGCCCCTTGCTGCGCTTGATCCAACGCTATCACTGCAAACACTAGTCACCCTGCAACAGGAGGCAACCAGCCGCAACGCCACACTTATTTGCAGCCTGCATCAAGTCGAACTGGCGCTCAGCCATTTCCCGCGCATCGTCGGTCTGCGGGATGGCCGTATTGTTTTCGATGCTCCCCGTGCAGAGGTGGCGGAAGCCATGATCGCAGCCCTATATCAGAATGCCGATAATCCGGAGCAGAGCGATCTCCTTGCCCCGCAACCACTGGCTCATCACTGCGCAATGACAAGCTACTAGCAATGATTTTTAACAACGCTCCCACACACCACCCCGACCCCGCGTGGCGGGGCCGGGTCACGGCAATGGTCATCGCAGTGATCCTGCTGTGGCCTATGCTGGTGGCCAGCGAATTTACGCCGTGGATAATGCTTGATGCACAAAGCCTGCAAGCAACCGGACACTTCCTCGCCGGATTTCTGCCGCCCGCACATTCCAGCGAATTTCTGTTGTTGATCCTCGAAGCGACCTGGCAAACCATCGCCATTGCCACCGCTGGACTGACACTGGCATTGCTGGGCGCAATTCCGCTGACGTTACTGGCGACTGCATCGTTATCCGTCTCACTCCTGGAATCCGGACGTATGCGTCTCTCCAGTTTTGTGGTTAGGCAAGCTGCGCGCTGGCTATTGGTGTTGTTGCGCAGCGTCCCAGAACTGGTTTGGGCATTGCTCTTCGTGCGTATTGTCGGCTTGGGTCCGACCGCCGGCGTATTGGCCATCGCACTGACGTACACCGGAATGCTTGGCAAAGTCTATGCCGAGATCGTCGAGTCTTCTGAAGCACATACCACCGAGTCGCTGCTAAGG
>JBARHM010000044.1:0-1821 GCA_049799235.1 Gallionella sp. | reverse complement strand
TTGTGCGCAAAGCTGAGGGGCAGGGCTGGTTGCTGATGCGAGATGCGAAAAATATTCGTGCCAGCGAATTGCTGCTATTGTTCGTTCTGGAAGGAGGCTCATTTTTTGACGAGCAAAGTGATGATCCTTTGCGGAAATGGTTTTTCTCCTGTGCAAGCCAGCTTAAAAAAAGTACGGATCTGAGTTTGCGGGAGCTTATTGCGCGCACCTGAGACACGTTACTGGGAGAGCTACTGTAAAACGACTGATGAAACAAATAGCTATCCCACTAGGTTGTCAGCGAACGACAGCCAAGTGTCCGGTTATTTGTTACTGAAGACGGTTGCCAGCCTGATAACAATTCCATTTCGGAGGAAAAGCCGTGCAGCCGGGTTTCGTTGCCGAATCGGTCTAATAAGTGTAGGTGAGTGAAATTCAATACCTGCTTGCCCATCGCGTTCAATTGCGCTTTAATGCACGGCGTTTTTTATCCAGGAGTGCAGCGTGAATCTTCTTGAAAAGTTGTTTGAAGGGACATTGTGGAATAGCCGTTTTGTGATCATCGCTGCGGTTTTGGGCAGCTTGTTCTCCGGAGTTGCGATTTTCTACATAGCTACTGTGGATGTGGTTTTTCTGTTTGAGCACGCGTTGCATTATGCCGATTCAGGGCTCACCGACGAGGCGCGCAAGGCGATGCATGACAGTACGGTCTCACATATCGTGGAAGTAGTGGACGGTTATCTGCTGGCAATCGTGATGCTGATTTTTTCGCTGGGCTTGTACGAGCTTTTCATTAGCGATATCGATCAGGCCCATGGCAGCAAGTCTTCCAGCAAGATACTGTTTATCAGCAATCTGGACGAGTTGAAGTCGCGCCTGGCCAAAGTAATACTGATGATCCTGATTGTCACGCTGTTTGAAGAAGCATTGAACATGAAGTTGAGCACCCCGTTGGATCTGGTTTACCTAGGCGGTAGCATCGCACTGATTTCGCTTGCGCTGTATTTGACTCATGCTTCCGAGCATGGAGTCAGCGAAGGGAAGGCAGATATTGAGAAGTCAGATGATAGGCACGGTCATTAAAAGGACTGCTGATGAAACCACTGGTAAAACGACTATCCATCCCACTAGGCAACCAGAAGACGGTTACCAAGTGGCTGGTTACAGCCATTCCGCTAAGCCACCAAAAATCGGCGGCCAAGCGGCTGGTTATAGCCATCTGACTAATCCATCAAATGACGCTGGGCAAATCATTGGTTATATCCATCATTGGATCCGTCATCCCGGCTAAGGAGTGACTATGTTCGGGAGAGGTGTGTTATATACGCTATTGCTGGTTTGCATATCTGTCAGCCATGCAGCCGATTTCGTGCTGGAAGATATCCAGGGCAAGACGCATCGCCTGGCGGATTATCGCGGCAAATGGGTGTTGGTGAATTTCTGGGCGACCTGGTGCTCCCCCTGCCTGAGCGAGATTCCCGAACTTAGCAGTTTGCACAGTGTCCACAAAGACAAGGATTTGCAGGTGATCGGGATAGCCCTGCAATCAGAGTCGCGCAAAGAAGTGGCCGATTTTGCTCGGGAACATAAAATCAGCTATCCGGTGGTACTGGGTGATTTTAGAACTGCCAGACAAATTGGGACGGTGGACGTATTACCGTCCAGCTTTCTGTACAACCCCAATGGCGAATTGGTTAGCTATCAGGCAGGTGCAGTTACACGCGCCAGCATCGAGACCTACATCAAAAATAACAAGCTCAACTAGTCGGTTCTTGGCGGCTGCTGACTGAACGTTCGGGTAATGCCCAGTGGTTGCGCCATGCGGCACGTACCAGGTTAGGG
>JBARHM010000043.1:0-1740 GCA_049799235.1 Gallionella sp. | reverse complement strand
GCAATCACCCTGTTTTTCAGCGGGCCATATAGTTGAATTATCTACTCTGATATTCCGCGCCGGGGGTATTATTCGGAAAAAGATTGTGTTAAATTTGCGAAGGGATGAATTTTTCACCCTTTGATCAACCAATCTGAAGGAGGCCTGTATGAGCATTTTTAATATTATACTTTCAGCTATAGGAGCCGCCGCAGTCATTGGTGGCATTGTGGCGTTTATCGCCATTAAAATGACCAATAAGTAAACTATACGCAGAGGGCTTGACCCGCTCGGTGTCAAGCCCTCGTCCCCGGCCACTCCCTCAAATAACAGGGGACTTTCCGCGGTTTTCTATCCGGCCAGATGAACTGCTCCTTAACTCTACAGGGGCCGCCGAAATGACTAATCGTTACTTTTCCAAACAGACTTTCAATTTTCTTGAGGCACTGGCAGAGAACAACAACCGCGAGTGGTTCGATGCACACCAGCAGGAGTATGAAGATGCGGTACGTACGCCTGCATTGACTTTCATCAGCGACATGGCGGATGAGATGCCCGCGGTCTCGCCGCACTTTCGCGCATTATCCAAAAAGGCCGGCGGATCGTTGATGCGCATCCACCGCGACATCCGTTTCGGCAAGGACAAGGCGCCCTACAAGACCAACATCGGCATCCAGTTCCGCCACGAAGTAGGCAAGGACATCCATGCGCCGGGCTATTACCTGCACATCGAACCCGGCGGTTGTTTTGTCGGCGTCGGCCTGTGGCGCCCCGATGCCGATGCGCTGTTCAAGATACGCGAAGCTATCGTGAAGAACGGCGATGCCTGGGTGGCGGCGCGCGATGACAATACTTTCAACAAGCATTTCACGCTCGAGGGCGATACTCTCGCCAACGCGCCGCGCGGTTATCCCAAGGATCATCCGCTGGTGGAAGACCTCAAGCGCAAGGATTTCATCAGCCTTGCGGAACTACGAGAGGCGACCGTGACTTCCAAGAATTTCCACCCCCAGGTTGTTGAGCGCTTCAGGCAGGCTGCGCCTTACATGCGCTTCTTGTGCAACGCACTGGCTTTGAGGTTTTAGGGTTGCGAGCCGGTTTTATCAGGCGCTGTTGTATCGCTTGACGGCACTATGGTCTTGTTCTCGGGCGGCGTCTCGGCAGCCGGTGTAGCAACGGGATTTTCATTTTTCGTAACCGGTGCTGCAGCTTGCGCCGCAGCGGGTTGAATCGCTGCCGGAGGCTTGGCGGCTGGTAGTATAACTGTCGGATTCTTCGGTTGGACGGCGCTTGCGGAAAGCGGTGTCTTCTCCGGGACGGTCATGGCAGGTTCGCTTTTCACCATCGGCACGGCCGATTGGACAATTACCGGTTTCGCGACAACTGCCGCCTTGGCATTCAGTCCGGATGTTGTTTGTGGCTTGATCGGCGCAGCCGGCGGGGGCGCATTGTTGACTATTGTTGGCGAGACTTGCAATTGTTGCGAGTTCGTCTGCACGGCGCCTTCACTGTCTACCGACCTTACAATGATCCTCATAGGTTCAGGTGGTTTCGGTGTGTCCTGCTCCAGCCAGACGATCGCCGCCGTTCCAGTTACGATTAGCGCGGCCAGTGGCCATATCATGCTGCGTTTTTTTCGTGGGTGTACTACGCGTATCTTGGCCTTGCCGAACATCGAATTAACGACACATACCTCGCCGATGTCGGTGAAATTTTCCTGCTTGCTCGAGCCATAGGATGCCGTTTTCTGATGTTCAGGAA
>JBARHM010000042.1:0-5471 GCA_049799235.1 Gallionella sp. | reverse complement strand
GTTGCGCGTTCCTCCCTTGCTCCCTCCCTGACAAGGGAGGGTTGGGGTGGGTTAGGGAGGTCAGGAGGGGTTGGGCTTGTCTCGAAAACAGAACAATGGGAATCAGGAATCGCAATGGCAAAGAACGTAGTAGTAATCGGCACCCAATGGGGTGACGAGGGTAAGGGCAAGATCGTCGATTGGCTGACCGATCATTCACAGGGCGTGGTGCGCTTTCAGGGCGGGCACAATGCCGGCCACACGCTGGTGATAGGCGGCAAGAAAACCGTGCTGCATCTGATACCCTCGGGTATTCTGCGCGATCATGTGATGTGTTACATCGGCAACGGCGTGGTCTTGTCGCCGCAAGCCTTGCTCAAGGAAATGGACGAACTCAAGGCGGCCGGCATTGATGTCTACAGCCGCCTGAAAGTCTCCGAGGCCTGCCCGCTGATCCTGCCTTACCACGAAGCGCTCGACAAGGCGCGCGAGCTGGCCAAAGGGGCCGCCAAGATCGGCACCACCGGACGCGGCATCGGCCCGGCCTATGAAGACAAGGTGGCGCGCCGCGCGATACGCCTGCAGGATATATTCTTCCGCGAACGTTTTGCCGCCAAGCTGGGCGAGGTATTGGATTATCACAACTTCGTGTTGAAGAATTATTTCCATGCCGATACGGTTGATTTCCAGAAGACGCTGGACGACACGCTGGCGCTGGCAGAACGCATCAAACCGCTGGTGATGGACGTGCCGCGCGCTTTGTATGAAGCCAATCAGGCGGGCAAGAGCCTGTTGTTCGAAGGCGCGCAGGGCGCGCTGCTGGACATCGACCACGGCACTTATCCATTTGTCACCTCCAGCAATTGCGTCGCGGGCGCGGCCTGTGCCGGGGCAGGGGTGGGACCGCAGATGCTGCATTACGTGCTGGGTATCACCAAGGCATACACAACGCGCGTGGGTTCCGGCCCGTTCCCGACCGAACTGTATGATGCAGTCGACAAGCGCGATCCCATCGGCGAAGGTCTGGCCAAGCGCGGTCACGAATTCGGTTCCACCACCGGACGCGCGCGCCGTTGCGGCTGGTTCGACGCCGCAGCGCTCAAGCGCTCGATCCAGATCAATGGCGTGTCCGGTCTGTGCATCACCAAGCTGGATGTGATGGACGGCATGGAATCGGTGCAACTCGGTGTGGGTTACCGTATCAATGGCGTGGAGAGCGATATCCTGCCTGCCGGGGCAGATGCTTTGGCAGATTGCCAGGCGGTATATGAAGAGATGCCCGGCTGGCGTGAGAGCACACTGGGTGTGCAACGCTATGAAGAACTGCCGAAGGCTGCGCGCAACTACCTGGAACGCATCGCAAAAGTCTGTGGCGTGCCGGTCGATATGGTTTCGACCGGACCGGACCGTGACGAGACCATCGTGCTGAGGCATCCATTCAAATAATTCCAATCCCATTTCATCGGTGAAACTGCGTTGGCTTCCTCGCAAACTCCTAGTCGTGCTACCCCAGCACTGTCTTCGTCGTGTGCTCGTTGCCGCCTTGTTTGACCTTCGAAATGGAATTGGAATGAGTATTTAAGGGTGGATATGGTACGAAGCACGTATCCGCCATGCCGTACTAAGAAACTTCGCTTGGTCCGGGCACGAATAGGGAAATGGCCCGCTTGCGCGAGCCAATTTATGTAATGGTGCCCAGAAGAGGACTCGGTCACACGGGCGCGACCCCGGGATCCGCTGCTGCGTGGTTGTTGCCGCTTTAGCGGCTTTACAACCACGGCGTACTCCTTGCGGGTGCATCGGATGCCTTTCGAGTCCTGGCGCGAAACACGCAGGTGTTTCGCTTGTTCCGGGCGCGAAAAGAAAATGGCTCGCTTACGCGAGCCGATTATGTACTGGTGCCCAGAAGAGGACTCGAACCTCCACAGTGTTGCCACCGCTAGGACCTGAACCTAGTGCGTCTACCAATTCCGCCATCTGGGCTTAAGATTTGCGAAGGCGCGCAATTTAATTGTTAAAGGATATGTTGTCAATGAATATAAAATGTTTTCCACGATTGCCCTTTTTGGGTGATACAACTGATGGAACTACTAGCCATCCCACTAAGCAACCAGAAGACGGTTGCCAAGTGGTTGGTTATAGCCATTCGACTAGGCCGCCAACGACCGCGGCCAAGTCGCTGGTTATCCCGCTTGCGCAGGGGGAGAGCGAAGCGAGGGGGTTTTGGATAGGGGGCGCGAAGCGATGAAAAAGAAAAATAATCTGCGCAAGCAAGACCCGCATCTGGAGCGTGAGCGCGAACAATACGAAAACCCGCTGCCGAGCCGCGAATTCATCCTGCAGATACTTACCGATCAAGGTGCGCCAGTGGCCGATGAAGAACTGCTGGGTATCTTGCACATCGAAAAAGATGAAGAGGACCTGTTCGCGCGCCGTTTGCGCGCGATGGAGCGTGACGGACAGATCATGCGCAATCGCAGGCATGACATCTGCGTTGTGGACAAGCTCGATCTGATAAAGGGCAAGGTGCAGGGGCATCCGGATGGCTTCGGTTTTCTGGTCCCCGAAGACGGCAGCCCGGACATGTTCCTCAGCGAGAAGGAGATGCACCAGGTATTGCACGGCGACATTGTGATGGTGCGCCAATCCGGAGTTGACCGGCGCGGCCGCCCGGAGGCCAAGATCGTCGAGGTGCTGGAACGCGCCAATAATCGCGTGGTCGGCCGTTTGTTCGAAGAGCACGGCATCAATTTTGTCGTCGCGGAAAACCGCCGCATCGCCCAGGACATCCTGGTTGCACCGGGCGAAACCGGCGCGGCCAAATCCGGGCAGGTGGTGGTGCTGGAGATCCTGCAACAGCCCGACAAACACGCGCAGCCGATCGGCCGCATCGTGGAAGTGCTGGGCAACTATGCCGATCCGGGCATGGAGATCGAGATCGCGTTGCGCAAGCACGACCTGCCGTATGAGTTTCCCAAGGATGTCGAAAAACAGGCCAAGGCGATCGCTCCGGTCGTTTCAGCGGAAGACTGGGCCGGCCGCGAAGACATCCGCAAGCTTCCGCTGGTCACGATAGACGGGGAGACCGCGCGCGACTTCGATGATGCGGTGTATTGCGCGCCGGAGAAAGGCGGCTACCGCCTGGTGGTGGCGATCGCCGATGTCAGCCACTACGTGAAAACCGGCGACGCGCTGGATCGCGAGGCGATACTGCGCGGCAATTCGGTTTATTTTCCGCGTCGCGTGATCCCGATGCTGCCCGAAGAATTGTCCAACGGCCTGTGCTCCCTGAATCCGAAAGTGGACCGGCTGTGCATGGTGTGCGACATGCACATCAGCGGCAGCGGGGATATCGAACGATACCGCTTCTATCCGTCGGTGATGCATTCGCAGGCGCGGCTGACATACACGCAAGTCGCGGCGATGCTGGCCGAACCGGATGGCGCGTTGGCAAAAAACAACAAGGCAATCGTGCCGCATCTGGAGCATCTGTATGAGTTGTTCCTGAAGCTGCTGCATGCGCGCGAGAAACGCGGCGCTATCGACTTCGAGACGGTCGAGACGCAGATGATCTTCACCGGCCAGGGCAAGATCGAGCGCATCATTCCGGTGATACGCAACGACGCGCACAAGCTGATCGAGGAGTGCATGCTGGCTGCGAACGTGTGCGCGGCGGGTTATCTGCAGGAACATCAGCACACCGTGCTGTATCGCATCCACCAGGGACCGACACCGGAGAAGCTGGAAGCGCTGCGCGAATTCATGAAGGAATTCGGCCTGCAGCTCGGCGGCGGCGACGATCCGCAGGCGTCCGATTATTCAAAGTTGCTCAAGCGCATCAAGGGGCGTCCCGATGCCGGGCTGCTGCAAATGGTGATGCTGCGCTCGCTGCGCCAGGCCAGATATGAGCCGGAAAATGTCGGCCACTTCGGGCTGGGCTATGAAGCATACACGCATTTCACTTCCCCGATACGCCGCTATCCGGATCTGCTGGTACACCGTGCTATCAAGGCGGTTCTGCACGGCAAGCAATACAAGCCCGCGCAGAAATGGAGCGAACTGGGCGCTCATTGCTCGATGACCGAGCGCCGCGCCGACGATGCCACGCGCGATGTCGAAGCCTGGCTCAAATGTTTCTATATGCGCGACCATCTCGGCAGCGTGTTCCCCGGATCGGTCTCTTCGGTGACCAGCTTCGGCATGTTCGTCTCGCTGGACGACCTTTATGTCGAGGGGCTGGTGCATATCTCGGAGCTCGGCAAGGATTATTTCCACTTCGATGCGGCCAAGCACCAGTTGCTCGGCGAGCGCACCGGGCAACGCTACCGCCTAGGCGACCGCGTGCAAGTGCGCGTGGCCAAGGTGGACATGGAAAGCACCAAGATCGATTTCGTGCTGCATGGTGTAGAAGAGGCAGATCGGGGCCATGCCCGCAAGGAAGTCAAGAAAGCCGAAGAACACAAATCCTTCTCGTCCTACTCGCGCAAACCTGCAGGGGAAAAAAAGCGCCGTGGCTGATCTGCGTTTGATCTACGGTTTCCATGCCGTGACTTCGCGCATCCGCCAGAATCCCGGCGGCGTGCTGGAAGTTTATATGCAGGCACAGCGGCAGGACCCGCGCATGCGCGACCTGGTCAAGCTGGCCGAGGCCAGCGGCGTGCGGGTGATACCGGTGGATGCGAAACGCCTCGACGGCATGGCCGGCCATGCGCGCCATCAGGGCGTCGCGGCGCGCGTCGATGCGGCGCGCCGCGTGCAGCATCTCGAAGATGTGCTGGACACGCTGGAGGAGCCGCCGTTGCTGCTGGTGCTGGACGGCGTGCAGGACCCGCACAATCTCGGCGCCTGTCTGCGCAGTGCCGATGCGTTCGGCGTGCATGCGGTGATCGCGCCCAAGGACCGCGCGGTCGGCATCACCGCCACGGTGGAAAAGGTCGCCTGCGGCGCGGCAGAGACCGTGCCGTACATCACCGTCACCAACCTCGCGCGCACATTGCGCGAACTCAAGGAGCGTGACATCTGGGTGGCCGGCGCGGCGGGCGAAGCGGAAAAAGATCTGAACAGCTTCAGGCATGCCGGCCCGCTGGCCTGGGTGCTGGGCGCAGAGGGCGAAGGCCTGCGCCGCCTGACGCGCGAGACCTGCGATGAACTGGTGCGCATCACCATGCTGGGCAGCGTCGAAAGCCTGAACGTCTCGGTCAGTGCCGGGATCTGCCTGTTCGAGGCGAGAAGGCAGCGTGTATAGTACTATATGCGCTGATCCAGGAAATCCTCCGTATATTCGAACTGATAGACCTTCGATGTGTATATTTCTGCGAAGTTGATCGATTAATCGCGAACAATAATGGCCAACAAAATGGTTAGGGAGAATACGATGAAAGACAATTCGATGTGCTTTGCCTTGGTATTCGCGCTGTTATGCGTGGCCTCGGCACAAGCCAGCGAATTCGAGGGAGGTTATCTGGGTGGCAAGATCGGCTACAATTCGAGTA
>JBARHM010000041.1:0-11943 GCA_049799235.1 Gallionella sp. | reverse complement strand
AGTGCATGGCTACGAGGCACATAGCGGTTCGGCACAAGCCGGAACAACAATGCGAAGGCCAGCATCGCGAATAATACCGGCAATATTTTCAGCACGCCGATGCCAAATTGCGGAATATGCTTGGCGTAACCCATGGACAACCCGACCAGCCATGAGGTCAGCGACAGACTCGCCCCGACCAGCAACGGTGCAAGGGTAAGCACGGCCCAGTAGACCACCAGCCGTTTGACCAGCGGACGGGGTCTCGCCACCCGCCATATGACATTGAATGCGCGGTCTATGGTCATCATCATCGACAACGCCGTAAGCACCAAGAAGCCTATCCCTACCGTGGTAAGGCGGGCCGCACTCTCGGTGAATTGCTGCATATACTGTGTAATGACTACTCCGGCGGTCTCTGGCATCAGATTATTCAGCAGATACGCCTTAATCTGGGCAGAAAAATCCTCGAATACCGGAAATGCAGAGAACATCGTCAAGGCTATGGTCATCAACGGTACCAGCGACAACAGTGTGGTAAATGTCAAACTCGCAGCGGTCTGGCTACATCGATCCTGGCTGAAGCGGGTCGCAATGAAGCGGACCAAAGTTTGGATATCCTTGAAAATTCTTAGCATAACCTGATAGTTTCCCTATAATTAGCCCATGAATACCAATAACGAAATCCTCGTACTGTATTACAGCCAGCATGGCGCGACACGGCAAATGGCACAACTGATTGCACGCGGAGTGGAACAAGTCGCCGGCACCTGCGCCCGGTTGCGCACTGTACCGAAAATCTCCACAGTCTGTGAAACAACTGAACCGGGCATCCCGGAAAGCGGTGCACCCTACGTCGAATTGCGAGATCTCGAGGAATGTATCGGCCTGGCGCTTGGAAGCCCGACACGCTTCGGTAACATGGCATCTACAATGAAGTACTTTTGGGATGGCACCGGCGGATTATGGATGAAAAGTGCGTTGGCCGGCAAACCCGCAGCACTGTTTACTTCAACCGGCACGATGCACGGAGGCCAGGAAAGTACATTGCTGTCGATGATGCTGCCGTTGCTGCATCACGGCATGATCATCGTCGGCCTGCCCTATTCCGAAACAGAACTTGGTACCACTCAAAGCGGGGGCACGCCTTATGGCGCAAGCCATGTCGCCGGGCTTGCAAACGATCTGCCGATCACTTTAGCTGAAAAACAACTGTGCATTTCGCTCGGCAAACGCCTGGCGCAAACCGCACTGAAGCTCTCGTCATGAGGTGCCGATGAACAACGCCCAGGAAGCAAGACTGATGTTGCGCGCCCATCGCTATGGTGTGCTCAGCACCCTTTCAAAGAAATTCGACGGCTATCCGTTCGGCTCGATCACACCCTATCTGGTGGATCACGACGGAAGCCTGCTCATTTTGATCAGCACGCTCGCCGAACATACCAAGAATATCCTGCATGATCCTCGCGTCAGCATAATCACCCATGACCAGCGCGATCCCCATATCCAGACCCAGGGGCGCGTCACAGCGCTTGGAATTGCCGAGCACGAGCCTGACCGCGAGAAGGCCGGGCTGCGCTATCTGCGCTATTTCCCTGAAGCCGGAAGTTACTTCGCGATGCATGACTTTTCCTTCTATAGAATCCATCCCATGGCGATCCGCTACATCGGCGGATTTGGTCGCATCCACTGGGTAGACATGGGCAATTATGCGATACAACCCTACCCTTTGATCGAACAGGAATCCGATGTGATCGCACACATGAACTCGGATCATCAAGACACGATGAGGAACTATTGCAAGCACTTCCACCGGCACGAAGCACTGGATGTGGAGATGCTGGGCATAGACTTAGACGGGTTCGATGTGCGCGCAGATGGAGAGGTGTTTAGGTTTGATTTCGTTCAACCCGTGACCGATGCTCAACAGGCAAGGGCCGTTCTGGTCGAGATGGCGCGTGTCGCCAAACAATAGCCTGGCGATGCGACTGCAGATACTCCGATATCCCGCATCAGGAGCGGATGCAAGCGTTATTGAGCCTGCTTTTGGAATTACGGGTAAATAACCAATTCTGACGAGGTATTTTGCACACCCCATTCTCCCTGTTGCCGGCGGGAGAGTGGAGTGTGACTTTATTACGACTTACGACTGGCTAGAAACGCATACCCAGTTTGGCACTGTAGGATGGTGCCGAACCGGTCTTGTCATATTCCAGGGCCAGGTTCACTAATAGAATCTTTAGATTACACCCCACATAGTATTTGGTTTGACTGAAAGATTCTTTGGTCAAAGTTGGAATCCCGTTAGGGGTGCTGTCAGACCAGACCTCGCCTATCCCCGCATACGGCGTGAAGATCGTCAAACCCTTGGAAATTGAAACGTCCAGACCCTTGGTTTCAAACGAGAGTTGATCCACGCCGGAAATCTGGGTGAAGGAACCGCGAATCGCAACAGCAGGGCTGGCCGTGCCGCCTTCGAGGATCGCCCAGCGTAATTCCCCGCCGTAAAGTGTGATATTGGTGTTCGGTGCTTCGGAATAAAATGCACCCACATCTATATTTAAGGGCAAACCTATGAACATGTGCAGCTTGGGCAGAGCCACGGAGTTCGAAGTGAAAACACCACTTGTGGCGGTGGTCCAGAGTGCAGGGTTTTGCAATTCCGTATCGGTCACTTCCACGCCCACATCGAACCCAAGCATACCAAGCGGTTCTGCAGGCGTGACGGGCTTATAACTCACGGCTGAACTTATATCCTCGGAGAACGACTTGAATTGGGTCTGAGTCAAACTACCAATACTATCGATATTGCCCGCCCAAACCGGCTGTACAAAACAACCCAGTACACATAACAACGATAAGATCTTCTTCATAGCGAACGGCCTTTCTGTGATTTGCGGATAGGTGATTTCGTGCTTAATCATAAAGCGGAAACAGCTTAACGCACCGACGCGTCAGTGTCCACCGAACTGACGACGAATGGTGCACTCTGCGTACCAGGCGGCACAACCAGGGATTGCATTTAAGCTCACAACTGCGGGTGAGCGCGCTCCGGCTTGCTGTGCAGTTTGTTCAGCGCATTCAGGTATGCCTTGGCGGAAGCCACAACGATGTCGGTATCCGCACCCTGCCCGTTCACGATGCGCCCGCCTTTGGACAGCCGCACCGTCACCTCGCCCTGGGCATCGGTTCCGCTGGTGATGTTGTTGACCGAGTAGAGTTGCAATTGTGTGCCACTCTTGACGATCTTCTCGATCGCCTTGAAGGTCGCATCCACCGGACCGCCGCCTTGTGCATCGGCTTGATGCTCGACTCCGTCCATGCTCATCACTACACGAGCCACCGGCAATACGCCTGTTTCAGAATGCGCCCCCATGGCCACCAGGCGATAATGCTCGCTGACCTGGGCCACAGCCTCATCGCTGACCAGCGCCTGCAAATCCTCATCGAATATTTCATGTTTTCGATCGGCCAATTCCTTGAAACGCGCGAACGCTGCATTGAACAGCTCTTCGGACGCAAACTCGATGTTCAAAGCTGCAAAACGCTGGCGCAATGCATTGCGACCGGAAAGCTTGCCCAAGGATAGTTTGTTGGCATACCAGCCCACATCCTCGGCACGCATGATCTCGTATGTCTCCCGGTACTTGATGACGCCGTCCTGATGAATGCCGGATTCGTGCGCAAACGCGTTCGCACCGACGATCGCCTTGTTCGGTTGCACCGGGTAGCCGGTGATGCTGGAAACCAGTTTTGAGGTGGCTACGATTTGTCTCGTGTCGATGCGTGTATCCAGGTTGAAGACATCGCGGCGGGTTCTCACCGCCATCACGATCTCTTCCAAAGATGCATTCCCGGCACGCTCACCCAGCCCATTGATGGTGCATTCCACCTGGCGCACGCCATTCATCACTGCAGCCAATGAGTTCGCCACGGCCAAACCCAAATCGTTGTGGCAATGGGTGGACCAGATCACCTTGTCCGAATTGGGCACGCGTTCTATCAATTGCTTGATGCGCTCGCCCCACAATGCCGGAATCGAATAACCCACCGTGTCAGGAACATTCAGCGTGGTGGCACCTGCCTGTATCACCGCATCGAACACCCGAACCAGAAAATCCATTTCCGAACGCACTGCGTCTTCGGCAGAGAATTCCACATCGTCGGTATATTGCAGCGCCCATTTCACTGCACTGACCGCGCGCTCGACCACCTGCTCGGGCGTCATGTGCAATTTGTGCTGCATATGGATTGGGCTGGTGGCAATGAACGTATGTATACGGCCGGATTTGGCTGGCCGGATGGCTTCACCTGCTCTGCGCACATCATTCTCTATCGCGCGCGACAACGAACACACGGTGGAATCCTTTACGGCTTCGGCGATCGCACATACCGCCTCAAAGTCACCCGGACTGGCCGCCGCAAAACCGGCCTCGATGATGTCCACACCCAACTTTTCCAATTGACGGGCAATGCGGATCTTCTTGTCCATGGTCATAGCCGCACCCGGACTTTGCTCGCCATCACGCAAAGTCGTGTCAAAAATAATCAATTTCTCTGTCATGCTGATCTCCAATGCAAATAGGTTTAACCTGCGGAACCGATACGGTAGCCGCGCTTGCTTCAAACTGTTTGGGGGTATTGTTAGCGCGCGCCGCGCAGCAGCAGCGCAGCCAGAAGGCTGAACGTGGAATGGAGTATTGCGATGTGTGTAGAAAAATGCATGATGCGAATATACCCAGTTTTGCCGTCTCACGCAATGGGTGGTTGTTTGTGGCGTTTTCGCCATACCCACATCACGTAACCCGATAGCGCGTAGCACATGAAAAGGCCAAACAACACCCCGGGCGGATAGCTGGAAATGAATATGAAAAACAATGCCGCCAGAAATATCGCCACAAACGGCACACTCTTGCGCATGTTCAGGTCCTTGAAACTGTAGAATGGCAGATTGCTGACCATGCTCAAGCCTGCAAACACGGCAAGAGCCGCTGCATACCAATGCACGGACTCGCCACTGATTTCGTAGTCGTGCATCACCCAGACAAATCCGCCGATCAGTGCAGCAGCAGCCGGACTGGGCAAACCCTGGAAATAACGTTTATCAACAACGTCGATATTGGTATTGAAACGCGCCAGGCGCAGCGCTGTAGCCGCACAATAAATAAAGGCTGCAAACCAGCCCCATTTCCCCAGGCCTTTTAACGCCCACTCGTAAATCACCAGAGAAGGAGCCACGCCAAATGAAACCATATCTGAAAGACTGTCGTATTCCGCGCCGAATTCGCTTTGGGTATGTGTCAGCCTGGCCACGCGCCCGTCCAGACCGTCCAGCACCATGGCAATGAAAATTGCTACGGCGGCAAACTCGAAGCGGTTGTTCATCGCCTGCACGATGGCGTAGAAGCCCGCGAACAGCGCGCCAGTTGTAAACAGATTGGGCAGCAGATAAATCCCGCGCCGGCGCAGATTCATCGGTTTGCGAGTATTGAATTCGTCCATGCGCCTAGAATAACCGTTTTACGCCAACACTGCCAAGATGGTCGTGGTCGCCGCAACCTTGTCTCCGATGCTTACTTTCACACTGGCATTTAATGGCAGATATACATCTACACGCGAACCGAATCGAATAAATCCATAGCGCTGTCCGCGCTTCAGTACATCACCCGCCTTGACATAGCAAAGTATACGCCGCGCGATCAGTCCCGCCACTTGCACCGAGGTAATATCCGTACCGTCGGCTGTTTTGAGCCATACAGCGTTGCGCTCGTTCTCGGTCGAGGCCTTGTCAAGGTCGGCATTCACGAACTTGCCCGGGTAGTACCAGACCTGCTGTACCGTGCCATCCACAGGACTGCGGTTGGAATGAACGTTGAACACGTTCATGAACACGCTGACCTTGATCGCCTCGCGCTGCACGTAGGGATCGCTGACACGCTCTACTGCCACAATGCGTCCGTCGGCAGGGGATAACACCGCTCCGGCGTCCTGCGGAATATCCCGGGGCGGATCGCGGAAGAATTGCAGCACGAACAGCGCGATGATCCACAAAGGGATCGACCATACCGCACACCAAACAGTTGCCGCAATCGCGAGAATTATCGAGATAGCCAGGAATGGCCAGCCCTCGCGGGCGATAATCGGGTGGGGATAGTTTGTCATATTTTGGGAAGAGAGAAGAGTAAAGGGAGAAGGGTAAAGGCAGAACCGTCCACCCTTCCCTCTTCTCCCTTCACCCTTCCCGCCATTTAGTTCTTTGATTGATCGACCAGCTTGTTCTTGCTGATCCACGGCATCATCGCACGCAACTGACCACCGACCTTTTCGATCGGGTGCTCGGCATTCAAACGACGACGTGCGGTCATTTCGGGATAATTGGCGCGGCCTTCCTGTATGAATTGCTTGGCGTAGGAGCAATTCTGGATATTCTTCAGCGCAACCTTCATCGCGGCACGTGCCTCGTCTCCTATCACGCGATGGCCTGTGACATATTCACCGTATTCCGCATTGTTCGAAATTGAGTAATTCATGTTGGCGATACCACCCTCGTACATAAGATCGACGATCAGCTTGAGCTCGTGCAGGCATTCAAAATAGGCCATTTCCGGCGCGTAACCCGCTTCGGTCAACGTTTCAAATCCTGCTTTGACCAGTTCCACCGCACCACCGCACAACACCGCTTGTTCGCCGAACAGGTCGGTTTCGGTCTCTTCGCGGAAGTTGGTCTCGATCACGCCGCCCTTGGTGCCGCCATTGGCTGCCGCATAAGACAAAGCGATGTCCTTGGCCTTGCCGGATTTGTCCTGAAACACCGCGATCAGGGTCGGGACTCCGCCACCCTTCAGGTATTCGGAGCGCACGGTGTGTCCCGGTCCTTTTGGCGCGATCATGATCACATCCACATCTTCGCGTGGCACGATCTGGTTGTAATGGATGTTAAAACCATGAGCAAAGGCCAGCGCCGCACCCTTCTTCAGATTCTGCGCCACCTGCTTGTTGTAGATATCCGCCTGCTGCTCGTCCGGCAGCAGAATCATCGCCACATCGGCATTCTTCACCGCATCGGCGATTTCCATGACCTGATGTCCGGCACTGACCGCTTTTTTCCATGAAGCACCATCTTTGCGCAGACCGACCGTCACGTTGACTCCGGACTCTTTCAGGTTCTGGGCATGGGCATGCCCCTGCGAACCATATCCGATGATGGTTACTTGCCTGCCCTTGATCAGAGATAGATCTGCATCTTTGTCGTAATAAACTTTCATGATGCCCTCATTTAAAAAATTAAAGTTTCAAAATCCGCTCGCCTCGCCCGATACCCGAAGCACCGGTGCGCACCGTTTCCAGAATCAAAACGCGGTCTATCGCCTGCAGGAAACTATCCAGTTTATGGCCGGTTCCGGTAAGTTCGATAGTGTAAGTATTGTCGGAGACATCAATTATGCGCCCCCGGAAGATGTCAGTCATGCGTTTCAACTCTTCTCGGTCTTTGCCGACGGCACTTACCTTGACCAGCATCAGCTCGCGCTCAAGATGTTCTCCTTCGCTCAGATCCATTACCGCAGCTACGTCGATCAGTTTGTTGAGCTGCTTGTTGATCTGTTCGATGACCGCATCAGAACCGCTGGTAACGATGGTCATGCGTGACAAAGTCGGGTCTTCCGTCGGTGCGACCGCCAGAGATTCGATGTTATAGCCACGCGCCGAGAATAGTCCTGCAACACGCGACAAGGCGCCCGCTTCGTTTTCCATCAGCAGAGAAATGATGTGGCGCATTACAGATCCTCCGACAAAATCACTTCCGATAGGCCCTTCCCACCCGGTACCATCGGAAACACGTTTTCCGTCGGATCAGTCTGGAAATCCATGAATACCAGATCTTTCTTGCGTGAAAACGCCTCTTTCAACACAGGTTCTACATCGGAAGGTTTGTCTATGCGAATCCCGATATGTCCATAAGCCTCGGCCAGTTTCACAAAATCCGGCAAGGCATCCATGTAGGATTCCGAGTAGCGGTTACCGTGGAAGAATTCCTGCCACTGCCGCACCATCCCCAGATAGCGGTTGTTCAGCGACAACAGCTTGATTGGCAAATGAAACTGCTTGCAGGTAGACAGTTCCTGAATATTCATCTGGATACTTCCCTCGCCGGTGACACAGGCCACCGTTGCACCGGGATTGATCAGTTGTACGCCCATTGCGGCAGGCAATCCAAAACCCATCGTGCCCAGGCCGCCCGAGTTTATCCAGCGACGGGGCTTTTTAAACTTGTAATACTGCGCTGCCCACATCTGATGCTGGCCGACATCGGAAGTTACGAACGCATCCCCTCTGGTGATTTCGTAGAGCTTTTCGATCACGAATTGAGGCTTGATGATTTCTGTGGAATTTTTATAGCGCAATCCTCCGCCCTTGACGCGCCATTCATTAATCTGCTTCCACCACGCAGCCAGATCTTTCGCTCCGGGCTTGCGTTTGCTGTTGTGCAATTCTCCCAACAATTGATCCAGCACCAGCTTAATATCACCGACTACCGGCACGTCCACTTTTACCCGCTTGGCTATCGAGGAAGGATCGATATCGATATGAATGATCTTGCGCGGCACCTGGGCGAAATGTTCGACGTTACCGACTACGCGGTCGTCAAACCGCGCGCCGATGGCGATCAGTACATCACAATATTGCATCGCCATGCACGCTTCATATGTGCCATGCATGCCCGGCATACCGAGGAACTGCTTATCGGTGGCTGGATATCCGCCCAGACCCATCAGGGTGTTGGTGCACGGAAATCCGAGAAGACGCACCAGATCGGTCAATTGTGCCGCAGCGCCGGACAGCACCACACCGCCGCCTGTGTATATCATCGGACGCTTTGCGTCCAGTAGCAACTTAGCTGCGCGCTTGACCTGCTCTATATCACCCTTACCGACCGGATTGTAGGACCGGATATTTACGCTTTTCGGATAAGCGAATTCGGTCTTGTTATTGGATATGTCTTTCGGAATATCCACCAGCACCGGCCCAGGGCGTCCTGACTTTGCCAGGTAAAACGCTTTCTTGATGGTTGGGGCGATGTCCTTCACGTCCTTGATCAAGAAATTGTGCTTCACACAAGGCCGAGTTATTCCGACTGCGTCTACCTCCTGGAAGGCATCTTCGCCGATCGCATAGCTGGGAACCTGGCCGCTGATGATAACCAGCGGAATGGAGTCCATGTACGCCGTGGCAATGCCCGTAACTGCATTGGTGATCCCGGGGCCGGAAGTGACCAATGCCACACCGACTTTCTCAGAAGAACGCGCGTAGCCATCCGCAGCATGTGCCGCCGCCTGTTCATGACGAACCAAGATATGCTTGACCTTGTCTTGCTGGAACAGTGCGTCATAAATATGCAGCACCGCGCCGCCCGGATAGCCGAATATGTATTCAACCCCTTCTTCCTGCAAACAACGGATAACGATTTCCGCGCCAGTCAACTCCATCACAGACACCTTGGATTTAAGCCAAAAAAGACCGTGTAAGATAATGGTTGGCGGCGTTTTGGTCAACCTATGCCGTGCTATTGGTATGGTTTCAAGCGGCATAAATGACAATTTGATACCATGCGCACACTTGCACGAGGTAAAAAAACTGAGCACTCCCGCCGAATTAAGCCTATTTCTCAGCAGTGTCGAACGCCGAGCCTACAAGCATGCAGAATTTGCAGTGCGCGATGCCCATGTTGCTCTGGATATCGTTCAGGACGCAATGCTGAAGCTTGCAGAAAAATACGGCGACAAACCATCCGAAGAACTGCCATTGCTATTCCAGCGAATACTGCAAAACACTATCCGCGATCATTATCGCAGGCAAAAGGTCCGTAATGCCTGGGTTACCCTTTTTTCCGGTATGCAATCCAAACACGAGGAAGAAGAATTTGATCCGCTGGAAATTCTTGGGGACAGCGAAAATCAGACCGCCCCTGCAACACCGGACGCCTCCCTGCAGCAGCAGCAAGTCATTACATTGATCGAACAGGCTCTGAGTGAGCTTCCGGGTCGTCAACGAGAAGCATTCCTGCTGCGTTATTGGGAAGGATTGGATACAATTGAAACAGCCGCTGCGATGGGCTGTACAGAGGGAAGTGTAAAAACCCACTGTTCGCGAGCGTCTCACGCACTCGCAACCGCGCTTAGAAAGAAAGGAGTCGAACTATCATGACCACCAAATTGGATTCCGAGAAGATCGCTCAGTTGCTTACACAAAGCTCACGGCAACTCGATTCAGGCACGTTGTCTGCATTATCCGAAGCACGTAATAATGCCCTCAAAAGGCAATTGGTTCACTCGCCCGCAGCTGCGCTTAGCTCAGGTCGCTGGACACATAATCTGATTCCGCACTCGGGGCAGCAATGGCTGGTCACCGGGTTGCTTGTGGCCATTTTCGTGCTCATGGCCGGTTATTGGCAACACGCCCAGGAACAGCAGATCAGCGAGATTGATGTTGCAATCCTGACTGACGAATTACCCATCGAAATTTTCGTCGATTGAATTATAACTATATATTTTTAAAGATTATTTTTGTGTTCACGAGATTATTCTTATCCGGATTATTATTGCTGCCATTACTGATAAGTTTACCGGTCAGCGCTGCACCAGAGCCTTGGCAATCGCTGTCCCAAGGTCAACAGGAGGCTCTCGCGCCTTTGGCGCAACAATGGGACACCCTGCCAGAGATTCAGCAGCACCGCCTGCTCAAGACCGCCAAACGCTATCCACACCTGACAAAAGAAGAAAAACAGCGCTTTCAAGAGCGATTGACGGTTTGGAGCAAACTAACTCCGGAACAACGCGAGGCCGCACGTGAAAAGTATAAAGCGTTTAAAAAGGTGCCCGCAAAACAGCGCGAGCAGGTAAAGCAGATGGTAAGACAAGAGCAGGAAAAAAAGGCTGAGCAAACTGACAGGGGGATTCCGGAGAACGTCAAATGACAAAGTGTAAATCTGCACTTCCAGTGCGCTTCAAGTACGAGTTCTCTCTTTCCTGAATTAGCGCCGTTCGGTCCACCAAAGCATCATCATACCAAGCAGCAAGTACAAGCCTGTCATTGCTGTAGCACTGATAAAGGGCTGCCAGTCATTGAGCGCGCCCAAACTGCCAACCAGTCGCCCAAAAAAATGATATGACAATCCAAGAACGATGCCCATGAACACCATCGCGCTTATACCTCCTGCTCGCCGATGATAGGTTGCGAACGGCAGTGCCAGTAACATCATTACCATGGTCGCAAGTGGATAAATCAGCTTGTTCCACATTGCAATTTCATAGCGCCCGCTCTTTTGGTGATTATCACGCAAATGTGCAGTATATTGATATAGATGCAATGCAGACATCTGTTCAGGTACAACCAGCAACACGCTGAAAATTTCCGGGTTCAACGCCGAGCGCCATTCCTGACTCTGCCGGTTAGCGATGGTCACACCCGCTTCGCCAAAACTGGTCTCAAGCACCTCATCAAGTTGCCAGATCCCTTGTTCGACAAAACTTGCCCGCTTTGCGTTGATAATCTCACGCAGATGGTAGGTTTCATCGAATTGGTAGATGTTGATATTCGACAGGCTGGTGTCCGGCATCACATTCTTCACATTAACGAAACTGCGCTCATCCTTGACCCACACGCCTGAGCGGAATTCTTTCAGGGTAACCTGAGCGTTCTGTGCCTTCAACCTCAATTGCTGCGCCAAACTTTCGCTCGGCGGCGCGAGCAATTCACCAATAACAAGACTTAATATCACCAACGGCAAGGAAATCTTGAAAAGCGCTCCGATCATCTGACCGAGCGAAGCACCTGAAGCCCGATAGACTGTTATCTCCGAATTGGTGGCCATCTGCACCAGCGCAAATATAGAGCCTATCAGCACCACCACAGGAAACAGTTCATAAATATGGCCGGGAACGGTCAACAGCACGAACAGCAAAACAT
>JBARHM010000040.1:0-1705 GCA_049799235.1 Gallionella sp. | reverse complement strand
AACCAGAGCGACTCGCCCACCGCTCCCTGCGAGGCGGCCCATAACAGCAACAGTACCAATAGCAGCGAGGTTGGGATAGGAGTTCCTTCGAAGTACTTCACTTTGCCTTTGTCATCAGACAGCGCGTCGGCCGTAATGTTGTAGCGCGCAAGGCGGGATACTCCGCATGCAACAAAACCGGTCAGGATAATCCGGTCGTAGAAACCCTGCATGCCGCACCCGTACCCGATCACGGCCGGGGCCACACCGAATGAGATGACATCAGCGAGAGAGTCGAGCTCGCGGCCCATTCCGGAAGTCTTCTGTCGCCACCGGGCAATCCGTCCATCCAGGACATCGAAGACCAACGCGGCAACGACCATCCCGCCCGCAAAGTAGATATGACGGACGTCGGTCGTTTGCAGGTAGGTCAGCACGGAAAACATTGCACCCGTGCCGCAGACCGCGTTTGCCAGCGTGAACCAGTCGGCAAGATGGAACTCGCGAATCATGGAGAAGGGCTTTTTCATTTTGTGGTGACCCCTGGATATCGATTTGATGCTGAGCGCTATATTCTTACTGTAACTAATACGAAAGAAGACCGTAGTCTGCCCCCGATTGTTCCCTTGATTTATTGTTCGCTCGTTTGTTGCGACTGCCGGGGTGGAAACTGAACGGATGCGATCCGTGTGGTGACCAGTACGGCCAGCAGCACAGAGAGCGACAGAATCTGGCTCCAATCCATGCTGTGGTCGTATAGGCCGATGAATATCTCGCGCAGGATGAAGGCAATGCCGACTTCCGACAAGATCCTTAACCGGACACGATGGTATTCCAGATAGTCCGTGAAGGTGCGGAACAGTTCGATGAGCACGAACACGGACAGAACATCGATCACCAGTTCCCGATCGATGCTGTCGACGATCCCCAGCGCAAGGTTATGGGTCTTCACGCCGCTGTACAGGGCTTTCGCCGCCGAGACGAAATCAAGCAGCAGTCCCGCCACGGCGCCCATCAGCGTGAGCAGCATGACGATGATCAGGACGGTAACAATGACATCCAGGATCCTGTTATAGGTAAGCAGCGCCTGCTTCTTGAAGGGAGGCTTCAGGAATTCCGGCAGGGGATCGTCGCGGTGTGGTTGTTCTGTCATTTGTCAGCCAGTTGGTTCGTCTTTGGTTCTTGGGGAATCGTGGTCTGTCACCTAATTATGTCACCTAATTACTTGCCCTATTGCTACGACGGCGATTGATCGCCGTATCGACTTTGACGGTACGGCGATCGGACAGGCCGGCACGGCGGATCAATTCGTTCCAGACTTCGTCGCTGCCTTCGGACTTGAACCGCAAATACAACGCCACTTCCTCGGGGTAAGCGCCGCTGCAGCCGAGACGTTCGAGATAGTGTGTGCCTGCTCCTGCTTCCGGGGCGTTATCGGCCTCCCAAGCTCGCAGGATGGCATGCCACAACGCTCGCTCGAACGGCTCGTCCTCTTCGTCAAAACCGTACTGCCATTTCAGGAACGATGCTTCCGCGGAAGATAGTTCCGTGCTGCGAAATCTTATGCTCATAGCTCCTCCAAGTGAACATTGGATTGACATGGGGACGGAGTCCCATTCATTTCACTAAATTACGGGCTCAGTCCCCATGTATTTCTAAAAAAACGTGGTCTGTCCCATATTATTCGTCTGTCCCATATTATTCTTTAGTTAGTAGTTGCCCTTGA